>SFHG01000046.1 GCA_004555765.1 Bacteroidales bacterium | reverse complement strand
GGAAGTCTGATGCTTTGGGTAGCCGTGGTCGGTTTATTGGCCAATCTCTTTTCTGTCCTGATTTTGCAGAAGGAGAAAGACCACAATATCAATACCCGTGCCGCCTATCTGCATCTCTTGGGCGATACCCTCTCAAGTGTGGCCGTCGTCATTGGTGCCCTTGCCATTATGTGGGGCGGGGTCTATTGGGTCGACCCTCTGATTACGGTTCTTGTTAGCATTTACATCATCATCCACACCTGGCACGTCCTAAAGGAAGCCTCGGACATCTTGATGCAGTCGGCACCGGAGGGAGTGGACATCCCTTCCGTAATAGACGAGATAGAGGCTCTTCCCGGTGTCGATAACGTTCACCACCTGCACCTCTGGCAGCTGAATGAATCGCAGATCCATTTTGAAGCCCACATCACGGTCTCGCACTGCGCTTCTATGCAGGAGATGGAGGAGATCCGTTCGGCTATCCGGCGTGTTCTGGACAAATACAGGATTGGGCACAGTACCCTTCAGATGGAGACGGAGGGCTGTACCGAGTGCGACAAGCTTATCGTGGACGAAAGCCGATAACTTCCCCGCTTTACTTGCAAGAGGGAGTAAATCAGGGCATCATTTCGGATGGAAAATCCCGAACTCCTTACTCCTGATCCCAAACTATAACCAGATACAGACCGGGGAGATCTTCCCGGTCTGTATCTTTTCTTTCTCCGGTACATACCAAGCCGGGGATCCCGGTACGTACCTCCTTTTTGTTTCCCTCTTTGTCTCTTCCTGATCTCTTTCCAAGAGAAATGTATATATTTGCAAATAGGGGGTTCGCTCCGTGAAGGACTGCGTACACCCCCCTTTCAAGACGAACTTTTTAATCACATATAGACGTAACACTTACCACACGTATGAACGAGCTCCAACCTAAAATAGTCTTTGACTATTTCCATAAGCTTAATCAGATCCCCCGACCCTCCAAGAAGGAGGAAAAAGTCATCGCTTACCTCAAAGAGTTTGCGGATGAGCACAATCTTCCTTTCAAAAAAGACCACGCCGGCAATGTCCTTATCTCCAAGCCTGCCACCAAGGGCTATGAGAACCGCAAGACCATCGTGCTGCAGAGCCACATGGATATGGTGTGCGAAAAAAACGGCGACGTGGACTTCAACTTTGACACGGATGCCATACAGACCTACGTCGAGGACGGCTGGCTGAAAGCCAAAGGTACGACCCTCGGTGCCGACAACGGTATAGGCGTGGCCACCGAGCTTGCCCTTCTGGCTTCTGCGGACATCGAACACGGTCCCATCGAGTGTCTCTTTACAGTGGACGAAGAAACAGGGCTGACGGGCGCGATGGAACTTCAGAGCGGATTTTTTACCGGTGACATCCTGCTCAATCTCGACTCCGAAGACGAGGGCGAGATGTTCATCGGATGTGCCGGAGGGAAGGGTACACTCGCGGAGTTTGAGTACACCAAGACCTACGCCGACCCCGATCTCGTCTACCTGCGCATAGATGTCCGGGGACTCAAAGGCGGTCACTCCGGTGGCGACATCCACATGGGACTCGGCTCCGCTACTAAGATACTCGCCCGTGCCCTCTATAACCTTTCTGCGGACGTGGACTTTCAGCTCGGTTACATCGATGCCGGCAATCTGCACAACGCCATCGCGCGTGAGGGTTACGCCGTCATCGCCATAGAACCCGAAGACAAAGAGCCCGTGGTCGTGAATATCCACGAGTTTTCGGCAGCCGTACAGAGCGAGCTCAAAGGCATCGACGACGGTGTCACGGTGACCGTCTCTTCCACGGAGCGTCCCGAGTTCCTCATCGACGTGGAGACGGGCGACAGACTCATTAATGCCCTTGTGGCCTGCCCGCACGGTGTCCTCGGTATGAGTCACGCCATCCCGGGTCTCGTCGAGACGAGTACCAACCTCGCCTCCGTGAAGATGAAAAATAAGGAGGGGGACGACGTCATCCTCGTCGAGACATCTCAGCGCTCCGCCATCGATTCCCTCATAGAGATGGCCGGCGATATGGTCACGACTACGTTCTCGCTCGCTGATGCGTACGTCTATGAACGCGACGGATACCCCGGTTGGGCTCCCAATCCCGACAGCGAAATACTCCACGTCGTCGAAGAGAGCTATGAGCGTCTTTTTGGCAAAAAGCCTGCCGTCAAAGCCATCCATGCAGGGCTCGAGTGCGGACTTTTCAAGGAGAAATACCCGCAGCTCGATATGGTCTCCTTCGGTCCCACTATGCGTGACGTACACTCCCCAAGAGAGCGTCTCGAAGTGGCGACGGTAGACCTCTTCTGGCGTCACCTCTTGGATGTGCTCAAGAACGCGCCCGAGAAATAACCGCCCCCCGGAACCGTAATCTATTTTTGCCACGGCGGAAGCCCCTTGCCTCTATGAACCGGACACCACTTGTCACCAAGGCTCGGGTAACGGCTTTCGCCGTGTGCTTTTTCCTCCTCTCCACGACCTGTGGCGCGAGTGTAGACCGCAGAGATACGAAGACGGATATGGATTTGTCTCATTCCCGGACGGAAACCGAAGTGACCGGCGTGTACGCCACTGATACGGTGCGGAAGCCGTATAAGCTCCGCTTTATGAGCTATAACGTAGAGAACCTTTTTGACCCTCTCGACGATCCCGACACGGACGATGAGGCTTTTACGCCTGAGGGGGCTTACAAGTGGACCCGATCCAAGCTCGACCGTAAGCTTCGTCAGCTCGCGTCCGTCATCTCAGACGTAGGCGAGTGGGGTTTCCCTTCTGTCGTGGGACTTGTCGAAGTTGAGGACTTGGAGGTCGTGAGGGCGCTTGTGAAGACGGATCCGATCCGTAAGGCGGATTACCGCTTCTCCGTCACCCGTGGTGCAGATCCCCGCGGCATTGATGTGGCACTTCTCTGGAACCCCAAAGACTTCAAACAGGTAGAGGCTTACGAGATTCCCCATTACGGTGCGCCCCTTTACTACCCGCTGAGGAAAGACCCGCGCACGAAGCGGGAGCGATCCGGGAAAGGACGAAGCAGCCTCTGGGTCGCACTCGAAGACCGCAAGACGGGCGACCTCTATGACGTGATCGTCGTACACCTGCCCAGTAGGAGAGGTGGTACCAATTCCACGTCGGAGAAACGTGAGGAAGTGAATGGCAAGCTCAACCGCGTACTTGATGCCATCGAGGCTCGTCGTGAGATGCCTCGTATCATCATTATGGGTGACTTCAACGACAGTCCCACGAATGTCTCCGTAAAGGACTCGCTCCGCTCCCGTCCCATCAACGACGCACACGGCTCGTTTCGGACGCACGACCTCTACAACCTCGCTTCCGATCTCGAAGAAAAAGGACTCGGGACCCACTATTTCGGCAACCGTCTCTGGCTTCCCGATCAGATTATGGTCTCCGGCGCACTCCTTGCGCCCGGAAGTCGCACACGTGTCACCGAACGACGGGAGGTGATTTTCAGTCCCGCGTACCTTAGAAGCGGCAAGGGTCCCAAGCGCTCATTCAGGGGTAACCGCTTCATCTCCGGAGGTTTTTCCGACCACTATCCGGTGTACATAGACATATCGGTCGAGTAAGTCTTTTTTGCCCAAGTGATGCGTATGGAAACTCCACGGAGGACATAAGATACAGGGGTAAGTCGCGGGTGAAATTTTGGCTCGTGTCTCCCTGTCTCCCCGGTCTGTACCTTTTCGGAAAAAGGTACGTACCTAAGTCCCCGTCCCGGTCTGTATCTCTTTTTTGCCATGTAGTACTTCCCGAACAGCATCGAACCCAAACCCGTAAAAACCAAAATACCAATCCTTTCATCTTTCTCAAAATGAATCACGCCAAACTTTCCCTATTACTCTTCCTTGCTTCGGCATCGATTGGAGTCGCGACGGCGACGGCATCCGAAGACGATCCCTCTTGGATCCGCCAGACGGCACTCAGTCCGGACGGCAAAGAAATAGCCTTCACGTACCGGGGCGATATTTTCGTGGTCTCCCGTGATGGCGGACGTGCGCGTCAGATCACGTCGAACCCCGCCTACGACAAAAGCCCCGTCTGGAGTCCGGACGGCTCCAAGATCGCCTTCGCTTCCGACCGTGACGGTGCGTTTAATGTCTATGTGACCGGCAGGGAGGGAGGTTCGGCTAAGCGGATCACTTACGTCAATAGCAGGTCGCAGACTCCTGTGGCATTCTTGGACGAGACGCACGTCCTTTATGACCAAAACCTCCGTCCCACGACCGATATGGGTATTTTCCCCTATGGTACTTTTTCCCAGCTCTACAGTCAGTCCGTTGATGGCGGACGACCGGAGCTTTTCAGCCCCACGGCCATGAAGATGCCCTCCATCGCTCCCGACGGACGAATCCTCTACACCGACATCAAGGGCTATGAGGACGAGTTCCGGAAACACCAAGTATCGCCCATTGCACGTGACATCTGGCTCTGGACGCCTGGTGGTAAGTATGGATCTTACAAAAAGCTCACAGACTTCAAGGGCGAAGACCGCAACGCGATCTGGCTTCCCGACGGCAAGAGCTACCTTTTTACGAGCGAAAGGGACGGCACGTTTAACGTCTACCGCGCTTCCATCGATGGCGGCGCACCCACTCAGCTCACAAGGTTTACCAAACACCCTGTCCGCTACATGAGTGGAGACCGGGCAGGTAACGTCGCTTTCTCCATGGACGGCAACCTCTACTATATGCCTCTCGGAGGCGAGGCTCGCAAAGTGGATGTGCGCATCGTCGCCGACTACACCGAGAATCCCGTCAAGAAGGTGACCCTCACCCGTGGCCTTACGAACGGTGTCATCTCTCCCGACGGTAAGGAGATGATCTTCGTGGTTCACGGCGATGTTTATGCCACTTCAGTCGAGTACGACACCACAAGGCGTATCACCGACACGCCGGGGCAGGAGCGCGTCGTCTCCGTCTCTCCGGACGGTCGCAAGATTGTCTACGACTCCGAGCGCGACGGCAAGTGGAACCTCTATATGGCCGAGATCGTCCGCGAGAAAGACAAGCTCTTTACCTACGCGACAGAAATTAAGGAGACAAAGCTCACTGATGACGATGCTCCCTCTCAACAACCCCTTATCTCCCCCGACGGCAAGAAAGTGGCTTTCCTCCGTGACCGTACGGGCCTCTTTGTCCTCGACCTTGAGACCAAGAAGGAGACCGAGGTGATGAATAAGAAGTACCAGTACTCGTACCAGGACGGCGACCAGTACTTCCAGTGGGCACCGGACTCCCGATGGCTCCTAACCAACTACATCGGTATCGGCGGATGGAATAACCCCGACGTGGCGCTCGTCAGCGTAGAGACCCCGGGCAAGATTGTAGACCTCACACAGAGCGGTTACGGTGAGGGTAGCGGCAAGTTTGTGCTCGGCGGAAAAGCCATCGCCTTTTACTCCGACCGCAACGGCTACCGCAGTCACGGCAGTTGGGGCAGTGAGGGCGACATCATGCTGATGTTCTTGGATAAAGAAGCGTTTGACCGGTATCGCCGGACGAAGGAGGAACGGGAACTGGGCAAGAGCGAAGACGAGGACAAAAAAGAACCCGACTCCAAGAAGGGTGACAAAAAGTCCAAGGACAAAAAAGACACGAAGTCCGAGGACAAAAAGGATGCAGTCACGCCCCTCAAGTTCGACCTCGACGGGGCTCGTGAGTACCGTACCGTCAGAGTGTCGCGTACTTCCGGAACCTACTCCGACTTCGTGATGGACGATAAGGGCGAGAAACTTTACTACATAGCTTACTTCGACGACTCTGCGAACCTCTACGAGTACAATCTCATAGAGAAGAGTACGACGATGCTCATCCCGGAAGTGGGCTTCGGCTCGCTCCAGATCGATAAGGACGGTAAGACGCTCTACTTCTTCGGTCGGGACGGGGCGAAGAAGATAGAGGGTAAGAAAGTGACGCCCATCTCTTTCAAAGCCCGCTCCGAAGAGGGAGATCCCGCAGAGCGCGCCTACATCTTCGACCACGTCGTATCTCAGGTGGCGGAGAAATTTTACGACCCGGATCTCCACGGCGTAGACTGGGCGGGATATGCGCAGTCGTACCGCTCCAAGCTCGGGGACATCTCCAATAACTACGACTTCGCGGAGCTCCTCTCCGAGCTCCTCGGCGAGCTGAATGCCTCCCACACCGGAGCCCGCTATGGCGGAAGTGATGTCTCCAACCCCACCGGCTCCCTCGGTCTCTTTTACGATGACACCTACAAGGGCGAAGGTGTGAAGATCAAGGAAGTGATGTGTACCGGACCTATGGATAAAGCCGGCTCTGCAGCCAAGCCGGGTGCCGTTGTCCTGAAGATAAACGGCGAAACCATCGCCCCGGATAAGCCCATCGAGTACTACCTCAACGGTCTCGCCGGAGAGCGTGTCCTTGTCACACTCAAAGGCACGGACGGGAAAATCTCCGAAGAGGAAGTCCGCACAATCCACATCGGTAGCGAAAGTTCGCTTCTCTACAAGCGTTGGGTCAAACAGCGCCAAGACCTTGTCGAAAAGCAAAGTAAGGGACGCATCGGCTACGTGCATATCCAGGGTATGGACAGCCGCTCGTACCGTACCATCTTTGCAGATGTACTCGGCAAGTACCGCAATTGCGACGCCATTGTGGTGGATACCCGTTTCAACGGCGGCGGTTGGCTCCATAATGACGTGGCGCTCCTCTTCAGTGGCAAAGAGTATGCCCGCTTCACCCCGCGCGGTCAGTACATCGGCAGCGAGCCTTTTATGCAGTGGTACAAACCTTCTGTGATGCTCGTCTCCGAGGGAAATTACTCCGACGCCTACGGTACCCCGTGGACCTATAAGACGCTGAAAGTCGGCAAGCTCGTCGGCACCCCCGTGGCGGGTACCATGACGGCCGTTTGGTGGGAGACACAGGTGGATCCCACTCTCGTTTTCGGCATCCCGCAGGTGACCGTGGAGGATATGCAGGGTCATGCGCTCGAAAATCACCTCCTCGAGCCGGATATCCTCGTCTACAACACTCCCGAGCAGAATCTCTCCGGAGAGGACGAACAGCTCCGCACTGCCGTAGACGAGCTCCTCCGTCAAACTGCCAAGTAAAGCGCATCCATTCATTTCCAAAATTTTTGGTCTGACCGAGAAGTTTTCCTATGTCCGTACCTTTCCCCTCTCCCGGTACGTCATGGAAAAACTTCTCGGTACGTACCAAATCATCCCCTTCCTCTAAGATGAAGATAGAAGAAATACTGAAACACATAGAGAGCGAGTTCCCGCTCTCCCTCCAGGACTCTTTCGACCACTCGGGGCTCCAAGTGGGAGACGTGCATCAGGAGCTCACCGGTGTGCTCCTCGGCTTGGACGTGACGGAGGACTTGCTCCGGGAGGCTGTCCGAAAAGGCGCCAACCTCATCGTGACACACCACCCCCTCCTCTTCCATCCCTTGAAAAGCCTGACCCCGCGTACTTATGTGGAGCGTTGCACGGCTTTTGCCGTTAAACACGACCTCGTCCTCTATGCCGTCCACACCAACCTCGACAACGCCCCCCGCGGTCTCAACCGCTATTGGGCGGAAAAGGCGGGACTCTTACCCGGGACGCTTAGGGCGATACGGCCTGTCTCCGGATACCACTACAAGCTCCAAGTCTTTGTCCCCTCTTCTTATGCAGGGAAAGTGCGTGAGGCGCTTCGTGAGTCGGGAGCGGGACGGCAGGGCGATTATGAGGGATGCTCCTTTTCGGCTGACGGGGTAGGGCGCTTTGCGGCACTCCCGGGAGCCAATCCTTTTGTGGGTCAAGTGGGAGAGTGGCACGAAGAGGCTGAGGAGATGGTCAGCGTCCTACTCCCTAAGCACCTCCTATCCGCCGCCCTCTGTGCCGTGCGTCGTGTCCACCCCTACGAGGAACCGGCTTTTGAGGTCATTCCCGTCCTTCACGACGATCCCGCCACCGGAGCTGGCATCATCGGCGAGCTTCGGGAATCGGTGCCTCTGGAGACGTTCCTGAAAGGACTGAAATCCTGGCAGACGACTTCCCCGATTTCCCTAAGTCCGGTCTTGCACAACGAGGTCAAGCGTATCGCTTACTGCGGTGGCGCGGGCGCTTTCCTCCTTGAGGATGCCGCCCGCCTGGGTGCGGATCTTTTCATCACCGGAGAGGCGAAGTACAACGACTTCCACGATGCCCGCGACCTCACGACACTCGCAGTGATGGGGCATTTCGAGACCGAGTGGTTCGCCACGGAAGTACTGGCAGAGGTATTGTCCGAGAAAAAAGGTAACTTTGCAGTTCATAAGGCTTTAGAACTTATGAACCCCGTCCGTTACTACATTTAATGACAGAATATGGCTAAGAATAAGGTCGAAGAAACACCCAAAGAGATTTCTGTGGAAGAGAAGCTTGTGGCTCTGTATCAGCTGCAAATAGTCTCCTCCGAGATTGACCGTATACGCATCCTCCGCGGTGAGCTGCCCGTGGAAGTGAAAGAACTCGAGGACGAACTCGAAGGCAAGCACACCCGTGTCTCCAAGTTTGAGGCGGAGAAAGTCCGCATCGCCGAGCAGGCCAAAGAAAACGAGTCCAAGATCCGTATCGCCAAGGCCTCCATCGAGAAGTATAACGACCAGCTCAACGGCATCCGGAATAACCGCGAGTACGACCTCCTCTCCAAGGAGATCGAGTTCCAGAACCTCGAAGTGGAAGGCTTCGAAAAAAACATCCGTCTCGGCAAAGAGCGTGATGCCTTCATTGACGAAGAGCTCTCGGCTCTGAACGCCGACATCGAAAGCCGCGGGAAAGACCTTGAGCAAAAGAAGGGTGAGCTTGATGCCATCATCGCAGAGACCCGCCAGAAGGAGGAAGAGCTCCTGATGAAAGCCAGGAAGCTCGAAGAGAAGATCGATGAGCGTCTCCTCAAGGCGTTCAAGCGGACGAGAAAAAATTCCCACAACGGTCTCTCTGTCGTCTCCATCGACCGTGAAGCCTGTATGGGTTGCTTCAATAAGATACCGCCCCAGAGGATCCTCGATGTGAAAGCTCACAAGAAGATCATCGCGTGCGAATACTGTGGTCGTATCCTTGTGGACCCCGACCTTGCGGAAGAATCCTCCAAGGCTATGGAATAAATCTTGGTACGACCGGGAATGATTTTTTGGTCTGTACCACACCGGCATTTTGACCCGTGTCTCGTCTCCTCGAGATACGGGTCAAAAATTTATCTTTCCACTCCCCCAAAAAAGAGGTATCTTTGGTTTCGTTGTGTATGCCCGTTTACGCCGTCATAGTATGAGAAATGTCCTTGCAGTAGTCTGTGCTTCACTTTGGACTACGGGTGTGTTGTGCGCCCAAACTCCGTCTCTCCTGCCACGCCCTCTTCGTTTCACTGCCGAGGAGGGAGGCGGAGCCTTTGTCCGCGAGAGGGGCGAACCCATCGTTTTCTCCGCCGACTCCCTTCTGCCGGAAGCGGAGGCTCTGAGGAACGTTTTGGGCGAAGACCATCCGGTGAAAAAAGGGACATCGGGGCGGATCCGCCTTCTTATAGACAAAGAGCTTCCTTTCTCCAAAAGCCCCGAAGCGTACCGCATCGAGGTTACGACCGGCGGCTTGACCATCAAAGCTCCCACCCGCCACGGTCTTTATAACGCCACACGTACCGTCTACCAGCTCACTGCGGACAGTGACGACCTCCCCCTCTGTACGATAGAGGATGCGCCCGCCTTCGCGTGGCGCGGGTATATGGTGGACGTGGGACGCAACTACCAGAGTATGGAGATGCTCAAAGCGCAGATCGACGTGATGGCGGATTTGAAACTGAACGTCTTCCACTTCCACCTTACGGAGAACGTCGCTTGGAGGCTCGCGATTAAGAAATACCCGCAGCTCACCGAGCAGAAAAATATGACCCGTGACCAAGGTCTCTTTTACTCCGAGCGGGAGATTAGGGAGCTTATGGCGTACTGTGAAGCGCGACATATCCTCTTCCTCCCCGAGATCGATATGCCGGGACACTCGGAAGCCTTCAAGAGAGCGATGGGCTTCGATATGCAGAGCGAAGAGGGGCTTAGGACAGTCCTCGAAATCCTTCGGGAAGTGATAGACACGTATGACTTCAAGTATTTCCATATCGGTGCGGACGAAGTAAGAATCGTGAACAAAGCCTTCGTCCCCACCGTCACGGACTACCTTGAGAGCCGCGGCGTGACCGTCCTCGGCTGGCAACCCGGCGGAAACTACGGTCCCTCTGTGTGGCGGCAACTCTGGAGTGAGGGAGGTAAAAAGAGCGACAGCCTGCACTCTGTCCGCCTCGACTCCCGCAACCTCTACATCAACCACATGGATCCGCTTGAGACCGTCCCCTTAATCTATAATGCCAAGATTCTTGATGTCGACAAAGGTTCCGACCTCGACCGTGGTGCCATCCTCTGTTTGTGGAACGACCGCCGTCTCCGCCGTGGGGAAGACAACCTCACCCACAATGCCGTCTACCCCGCAATGATGGCTTTTGCCGAAAGAACTTGGAAAGGAGAAGGCAAGATAGGTCGTTACGCCGGGATCGACGCCCGACCGGATGCGCTGGAAGCGTTTCGGGAGTTTGAGGACAGAATGTTTGACGTGAGGGATGCGTTTTTCTCGGAGCTTCCTTTCCCCTACGTCCGTCAGGCGGACATCCGATGGTCGGTTTTCGGTCCTTACCCCAACGGGGGTGACGTGTCCAAAGCTTTCGACATCGAAAAGGCTTCTGCTTCGGATCTTCTCAAGATGAAGCCCGACACCACGCTCATAGGAGGTACGGTCATTTACCGACATTTCTGGTCGCCCACGATAAAGGGGCACTTTGTAGACGTGGCACCAAACAGCACCTTTTACGCCCTCCGCACCATCGAGAGCGAAGAAGAGCGGGACGCGTACTTCTGGATCTCCTTTTACCATTACTCCACGAGCCACCACACGCCTACGGCTGACGATGGCACTTGGAACTTTACGAGAGGGGAGGCTTGGGTGAACGGTACACTTCTTTCTCCTCCCCACTGGCTCCACTCGGGTCAGCCGGGTAACCTCGAAGTACCCCTTGAGGACGAGAACTACAACATCCGCCGCCCGTACAGGGTGCACCTCCGTAAAGGCACGAATACAATCCTCGTGAAGTCGCCCATAAGATCCTTTTCCGGTCCCGCGTGGTACATCCCGATGAAGTGGATGTTTACTTTCGTGGAAGCGCCGGATGGGTATCTCTACTGATTTGCCCTTGAAGGCAAAGGTGACGAAGGTACGTACCGGGAAACTTTTTCGCACGTACCGGGGCGCTGACGAGACACGTACCGGGGAGAAATTTTCGGACAGACCAAGATTTTTCTTGAAAATAAGTAACTCATAATAGACATTTCGATATGACGAAGACCTCTTTGCGGGTACTGCTTTTGGCCGGCATCCTGAGCCTCTCCGCACCTGGAGCGGCATTGGCGCAGACAGCCCTCTCCAAAAGCGATACCACTGAGACAGCCAAAAAGAAATCTTTCTGCGATTGGTTCAAGAGCAAACGGCAGAAGGCAAAGGAAGATGCCGAGAAAGACAAGAAGCCCTCACTCTCCGAGGACGAAAAGAAGTACCAAGACCTCATCAGCGAAGCCAAAGCAGACAGCGGTCTTTTCATCACTTACGTCAAGAAGGACAAACTCTACTTCGAGATCCCCGACTCCGTCCTCTCCAAGCCCCTCCTTATTTCCAACCGCGTCTCCCGTACGACGGACTCCGAGAGCATCGTCGCCGGACAGATGGTCACGGCACCATTCTTGGTTAAGATGACGAAAAGGGGCGACAAGATCTTCGTCCATCTCGTGCAGACGGACTCGTATGTGGACGAAGGGGATCCCATCACGCCCTCATTCGAGAAGAACTTCGGCGACCCCATAATGACCTCTTTCGATATAGAAGCGAAGACGCCCTCTTCCTCTGTCGTGGAGGTGACCCGCTTTTTTACCGGTGGTGAAGAGTTGCTCTCTCCCGTGAGTAATGATACCTTTGCCAAGTCTCCCGGCAGTCCGGTGAGCGGAGGGTCTTTCATCGAAGAGGTAAAGAGTTTTCCCAAGAATGTGGAGGTCAAAAGTGTGCTCTCTTTCCGTAAGGGTGACGAGGCTTCCACGATGGAAGCACACCGCTCCGTAGTGCTTTTGCCGGACACGCCGATGAGACCCCGCCTGCAGGATAACCGCGTGGGGTACTTTTCTTCGAGCCGGTACCGTTACTCCACTGCTATCGATAAGGTGGATTACTTCCAGATCATACACCGCTGGAATCTCACCCCCTCCGACTCCGCCGCCTATTTCCGTGGCGAACTCGTGGAACCCTTGAGCCCCATCGTCTTCTACGTCGATACCGCGTTCCCCAAGAAATGGTTCGACTCCATCCTCTCGGGCGTACTCGACTGGAACAAAGCTTTCGAGAAAGCCGGCTTCAAGAATGCGGTGCTCGCCAAGCCCTATCCCTCAAAGGCGGAGATGCCGGACTTCGACCCGGACGACCTCCGATTCTCGTGCATCAAATACGCCACGACCCCTATCAAAAATGCGATGGGACCCAGTTACATCGACCCCAGAAGCGGGGAAATCCTCTGTGCGGACGTTATATGGTACCATAACGTCGTATCACTTCTCCACAATTGGCGCTTTACCCAAACAAGTGCCGTTGACCCAAGGGTGCGTACCGCCGTCTTCCCGGACTCGGTGATGGCGGAGTCGATGCGCTACGTCGCCGCACACGAGATCGGTCACACCCTCGGACTGATGCACAATATGGGTGCCAGCTTTGCCTACACGATCGATAACCTCCGTGATCCGGCTTTTACTCAGACATACGGCACCACGCCCTCCATTATGGACTACGCACGGAATAACTTCGTAGCTCAGCCCGGCGACTATGAGAGGGGCGTGCGGCTCACGCCCCCGCTCCTTGGTGTCTATGATGCCTATGCCATTGACTGGGGGTACCGTCTCTTTCCCGGTGTCCGTACCGTAGAGGGAGAGAAGAAG
>SFHG01000045.1 GCA_004555765.1 Bacteroidales bacterium | reverse complement strand
CCCTTCGGAGAGTAGGTCTCTTAATTTCCGATATAGGGGGTGAGAAGCAGGAAGGGTGAGGAAATAGGGAAGATTGCACCCTCTTGCGATCATTCCCCGGATTTCGGTGGATGAGATTTCAAAAGTGGGTACATCATCAAGTATTTGGATATTCGCTCTCTGCCTGAAGTTCTCCGGTATGTCGTAACCCGGTCTCGGGTATATGAGAAACTCCTGGTGCGCCATCAGCTCTTTCCCGCGGTACCATGTAGGCAAGTCAATGAGGCTGTCCATCCCCGCAAGCAGGGTAAACCGGTGGTCGGGGTATTTTGCACTAAGGAAACGGAGCGTATTGTACGTGTAATTGGGCTCCGGCAGACCAAACTCATCCGTGCTGAGTTTCAGCTTGGGGTGAAGCTTCAGTACCTCTGCGACCCACTCCGCACGGAACGATTCGGGAAGAAGGTCTTTGGGGTCTTTAAAGGGATTGGACGGCGTGAGGAGGAACCACAGTTCGTCCGTCTCCACAGTCTCCACGATGTAATTTGCGAGGCAGAGGTGACCGATATGGAGCGGGCTGAAGGAGCCGGGATAGAGGATGACTTTTTTCAAATGGTCAGTCGAGCTCAAGGTAGGCTTTGATCACCGTATAGCAGAGCTTCTTGGCTTCATCAAGGTTGTCGTTGACGATGACTTGATCCGCGTAGCGGGCGTAAGAAAGTTCTTCTTCCGCCCGAGCCAGGCGAAGGTCGATTTTCTCCGCCGTCTCGGTTCCTCTGCGAATCAATCTTTCCCGGAGGACTTCGAGGCTCGGCGGCTGGATGAAGATGAAAAGGGCGTCGTTGCCAAACTCCTTTTTGAGCCTCAATGCGCCTTTTACATCAATGTCGAGGAACACGTTTTTGCCCTCAGCCCGTGGTGTGTCCACTTCACTCCTCAGGGTGCCGTAATAGGTCCCCGAGTAGACTTCCTCGTACTCGATGAAGGCACCTTCGGAGATCTTCTGCTCAAAGTCTTCTTTCGTCAAAAAGTGATATTCGCATCCGTGCTTCTCCGCACCTCTCGGAGCCCGAGAGGTGGCGGAGATGGAGAAATAGGGATTTAGCTCCGGGCGGGAAAGGATGTAGCTCAAGATGGTACTCTTTCCGGATCCGCTCGGTGCCGAGACGATGATTATCTTGCCTTTCTTCATGGATTAGAGGACGTTCAGAACCTGTTCTTTGATTTGCTCGAGGTGGTCTTTCATTTTGACCACGATCTTCTGGAGCCCTGCGTGGTTGCTCTTGGACCCGAGTGTGTTGATCTCACGCCCCATTTCCTGGGCGATAAAGCCGAGCTTGCGACCCTGTCCGGGTTCGGGAAGATCCATCGTCTCTTGGAAATACTTTAGGTGGTTCTTGAGCCGGTTTTTCTCTTCGTTGACATCGAGCTTTTCGATATAGAAAATCATCTCCTGCTCAAGCCTGCCGGGATCATACTCGTGGTCGATGTATTTTTTGAGGTTGTCTTCGAGCCGCTGTTTGATCTCTGTGATGCGCTCGTCTTCAAAGGGCTTGGTCTGGGACAAAAGCTCGCCAATGGCACGGTTGTTTTCCTCAAAGACACGATAAAGCGAAAGCCCCTCTTGGACTCTGAACTCCCGAAGGTGATCGAGTGCGTCCCCGAGCGCTTTTGTCATCAAGTTCTTCAAGGCTTCGATTTCTTCTTCCGACTCTTCGTGGCTTTTTTGAACCCCGTTGAACCCGAGGATGGTCTTCATCGGGTTATCAAGCATCGGTATGCCGGTTTCCGCCGCAAAATCTTGTAGTTTTTGCCAGTACTCTTTTGCCAAGACTGCGTCAAAGGAGACGTTAGGCTCTTCTTTGAGTTGCTCGACGGAGACAAAAACGTCTATTTTCCCTCTGAGCAGACTTTGTGCCACCATTTTACGAACCTCGATCTCCTCGCTCCTCAGGTCAAATGGCAGTCTCAGAGAGATGTCTGCCTGTTTGCTGTTGAGCGACCGTATCTCTACGGTTACTTTCTGGCTTTCGGACTTGGCCTCGGCCTTTCCAAAGCCGGTCATGGAATGAATCATATCCGATGAGAGTTAGAGGTTTTTGCCGTGGCAGTTCTTGAACTTCTTGCCGCTTCCGCAAGGACAGGGATCATTGCGACCGATCTTTTGCTGAGCGACGTAAGGCTGACGCTTCTCAGGCTCTTTGGTAGAGGCGTTTTTACCAGCTTGGTAGCGCGCTTCCTGCTGTGCCTCATAGTCGTCTTTTTGCTCCTTGTACTGCCTGCGGTCTGAGTTTTCTCTCGGGTCATCGTGCTGTTCGCGTACTTGGAGATTTTGAGCCTGAGTCTGTTGCTGCGGTGGTGCCACGTTGATGTGGCCGCGCATAATAATCTCGGTGGCTTTTTGATTCATCTCGGCAACCATTTCGGCAAAAAGCTCATAGGCCTCTACCTTGAAGATGACCAGAGGATCCTTATTTTCATAAGACGCATTGCGAACCGCATTCTGGAGCTCGTCCATATTCAGGAGGTGGCGCTCCCATGCGTCGTCTATGGTGTAGAGGAGGATGGTCTTCTGGAACGCCTTGCCGATGTTTTTGGAGTGCGTCTCAACCGCCTCTTTGAGATTGACGACTACATTGTACATCAAGCGTCCGTCTGAGACAGGGACATAGATGTTTTCCACCTTGTCACCGTGCATTTGGTAGAAGTTCTGGAGAATGGGGTCTGCCAGTTCGGCGATGCGGTCCATTCTTCTTTGAAGCGTCTTTATGGCTTCGTCGACGATGGCATCAGCGATTTGCTCTTTGCTCATCGACCGAAATCTTGATTCAGCGTCATCCGGCAGATCGAGAGCGAAGATGGTGTAGACTTCGGTCTTGAATTCCTGGAACGTGGCTCCTTCAAACTTTTCGGCTACTTTCTCAGCCGTCTGCTGGAGGGTGTTGATGACGTCCATACCCACACGCTCACCCATAAGAGCGTGGTTTCTGCGGGTATAAATGACCTTACGTTGGGCATTCTTTACGTCGTCGTATTCAAGGAGGTGCTTACGAATGCCAAAGTTGTTTTCTTCGACCTTCTTTTGGGCGTTTTCCACAGCCTTTGAGAGCTGTGAGCTCTCCAGCATATCTTCGTCTTTGAAGCCCATCGTGCTAAGCCACTTGGCCATACGATCGGATCCGAATAGGCGCATCAGTTTGTCTTCCATAGAGACGAAGAAGACGGAGGATCCGGGGTCGCCTTGGCGTCCGGCACGACCGCGGAGCTGACGATCCACGCGTCGGGACTCGTGCCGCTCGGTACCGATGATGGCGAGACCGCCCTTTTCCCGAACTTCCGGAGACAGTTTGATGTCGGTACCGCGACCGGCCATATTGGTAGCGATGGTCACCGTGCTGCTTTGACCTGCTTGAGCCACGATCTCGGCCTCCTTCTGGTGCAACTTGGCATTGAGGACTTGGTGCGGAATTTTGCGGAGGGTGAGCATCTTGGAGAGCAACTCCGATATTTCGACGGAAGTAGTCCCGACGAGAACCGGTCTGCCGAGTGCTGTGAGACGCTCCACTTCGTCGATTACGGCGGCATACTTGACGCGTGCGGTCTTGTAGATTCGGTCGTTTTCGTCGATGCGGGCGATGGGCTTATTTGTGGGGATGACTACGACATCAAGCTTGTAGATGTCCCAAAACTCCTTAGCTTCCGTCTCTGCCGTACCGGTCATACCGGCCAGTTTGTGGTACATACGGAAGTAGTTCTGGAGCGTTATTGTGGCCTTGGTCTGGGAGGCCTGTTCGACTTTGACGTGTTCTTTGGCTTCGATGGCTTGGTGGAGACCGTCGGAGTATCTCCGGCCGTCCATAATACGTCCTGTCTGCTCGTCTACGATAAGGACTTTATTGTCCATCACCACGTATTGGTCATCTTTCTCGAAGAGCGTGTAGGCTCTAAGGAGCTGGTTTATGGTGTGGACGCGCTCGCTCTTGATGGCGTAGGCGGTCAGCATCTCATCTTTTTTCGTCGCCTTCTCTTCCGCGGTGAGGTCTTGGTTCTCAAGGTCGCTCATCTCGGTGGCGATGTCAGGGAGGATGAAGAACTCGGGGTCATCACTCTTACCCGTGAGGAGGTCAATACCCTTATCCGTGAGCTCGATACGGTTCGTCTTTTCGTCGATCACGAAGTAGAGCACGTCGGTAGCCGTGTGCATCTCCCGGTTATTGTCCGCCATAAAGTAGGCTTCTGTCTCAAGCAGGTGCTTCTTGATGCCCTCTTCGCTCAAATACTTGATAAGGGCTTTGTTTTTGGGCAGACCCTTGTAGCTTCTGAAAAGTTGGACATAGCCGTCCTCTTGGACTTTCTTGTCCTCGCTTGCAATCTTTTGCTTTGCTTCTGTGAGGAGCTTGGTGGCCAAAGTCTTCTGGGCGTTCACCACCAGCTCCACATTCGAGCGAAACTCTTCAAACATCTGGTCGCCCTTCGTCTCTACGGGACCCGAGATAATCAGCGGCGTGCGGGCATCGTCAATAAGGACGGAGTCCACTTCGTCGACGATGGCGTAGTTGTGTTTGCGCTGGACAAGATCGTCCGGCTTGCGAGCCATATTGTCGCGGAGGTAGTCGAAGCCGAATTCGTTATTGGTGCCGAAAGTGATGTCGCAGTTGTAGGCGGCACGGCGCTCAGGGGAGTTGGGTTCGGTTTTGTCGATACATGCGACAGAGAGTCCATGGAACATATACAGAGGTCCCATCCACTCGGAGTCACGCTTGGCGAGGTAGTCGTTGACGGTGACGACGTGCACACCGCTGCCGGTGAGTGCGTTGAGGAATACGGGCAAAGTAGCCACGAGTGTTTTACCTTCCCCGGTGGCCATTTCCGCTATTTTCCCTTGGTGCAGGACGACGCCGCCGATGAGCTGGACATCGTAGTGAACCATATCCCAGGTGACGGGGTTACCACCGGCCATCCAGGTGTGTTTGTACACGGCCTTGTCTCCCTCTATGGTGACGAAGTCTTTCGTGACGGCCAAGTCGCGGTCGAAGTCCGTAGCTGTGACTTCAATGGTCTCGTTTTCCATAAAGCGACGAGCCGTGTCTTTCATTATCGCAAACGCTTCCGGCAAAAGCTCTGTAAGCTTCTCCTCCTTCATATCAAGGATGTGTTCCTCGATCTTGTCTACTTCTGCCCAGATTGCCTCTCTCTCGGAGAGCTCTTTGCCTTCCACGGAGGCTTTCAGCTCAGAGATACGGTCGTTTTCGGCTCGGACGTAGTCCCGGATCTCTTGGCGCATGGCTGATGAGCGAGACCTGAGCTCGTCATTCGACCACGTTTTTACTTTTTCAAACTGTTCGTTGATTTTGGCTACGTAGGGTCTCAGTTCTTTGAGGTCCTTATCAGATTTATTGCCAAAAATCTTGGCCAGTAAATTATTTAATCCCATCGGTGTATAGTGTCTCAGTGATGCTTGTTTTGTTCTTTACTTGTTTTCGGTATCTTCCCTTTCCCCTCGCCGACATCACCTTGAGGGCGGGCGTATGCGCAGGGTTTCGCAGATCACTTTGGAGACGTTTCTGAGGTCGAGAGGTGTCTCGATGCGTCCCGGAGTGATACCCGGACCGAGTATCAGGAGTGGGGAAGTGATGCTTGCGAAGTGTGTCGCCGGATGTGTGGATGAGCCTTCCGAACCATTCCCGAAAGCAAAGTCTGCTTGAAGCCCGAATATGACGTTTCCACGATCTTTGGCGGGGACACTGTGAATCGCCGTGAGGAGCTTGGCGTTACCGTCATTCGTAAGGAGATTCCGGCGTAACTCCCACTCGGGGAATGCGTATGCTACACCGGCAAACTCTTGGAGAAAATCGGAGACAAGTCTGCTGACTTCTTCGCTGTCGAGCTTGGAAGCCTTCAGACGTTCTTCGTCCAAATAAAGTTGTCCTTCCTCCGTGATCTCTTTTACCAAACCTTTGACCCCGTATCGGGTGTCCAGGTACATATTGGTGAGCGCCTTGCACTTGTCCGGATGAAAAGTGCGGTTTTCCGCATCGGCGCGTACCTCCGCGGGAGCCATTCCGTCGCCGGAGATAATGAGAACGGTCTCCTTGGGTAACTGCTTCCTCAGTCTCCTGATCTCTTCTTCGAGACGGTAGTACCCGTCAATTATCTCGGGAGAGGGGATTGCGGGCGAGAGTTCTTCCGGTACGGCCAAGCGGTAAGTCAGTACAAGTACATCGGTGTTGCCATCTGTGCCGAGTCCCCCGTTTTCGATCAAAGAGAGTGCGGTCTCGGTGACTTCTTCATTGGCAAGAGGGGTATTGAGGTACGACTCCGTCCGAGTCAATGTGTGCGAAAACGGAATCTCTTCGTGTCTGAAAGTCCACTTACCGTATTTCTCGAAAAAGTCCGAGTGATGACAAGGTGTCCAAGAGATCCCTTTGGATAGTTTGACCCGTGGTGCCGAGAGTTTGGAGATATACCAGGGCAGTTTGGCAGGGTAATAGTTACTCGATGCCCTTTCTCCCCTTGTTTCGTCTGTCCAGAAGACCCCGTCTGCATCGGCTCCTCCGCCGATAATGGCCTCCTCAGGTCGTGTTGCCACACTGTAAACCAAACCAAGCCCCCCGGATGCCCTTTTGACGGCATCCGAAATTGTGGAAGACAAAAGTGTCTCCGGTGCCAGTCTTTCGGAAGTCCCTATCCCGGAGTACTTGCCGGAGGAAAAGACCGAAAGGGATCTGTCGAGGGTGCCGTTCTTGAGCTTATGGAGGGGTCTGCGCGCGGTCACTCCGTTTTCCAGCCCCAAGACCCCGGTGTGTAGGATGGCTGCGGAGACTGCGGCATCGGCAGAGATGAGCGGGTGCCGGACCTGGGGGTAGAGTAGGGCGCTTTTGAGCAGTTCGATCTGCCCGCTCTCCTCCAGAGTGAGTTCCAAAAGATTCGTCTCAAGACCCGATACGGTGATGAGGACGATGAGGCGGGGTGCGCCCTCTTTCCGGTTCGTTTGCTCCTCTGCATCCGTGAGCTCAAAGTCTTCTGCCATAGAGACCACAGCCTTTGCCGTGAGCAGGTTCAACTGAACTGCCCCCGCCAAAAGTGCGAGCAAAGGATATACAAACTTATTTCTCAATCAGTAGTGATGCCCATACGGACGAATCCGCGTTTGTTTCTCTAATTTCGATGTCTGATCCTTTTTTTGAAAATAAAGGTCTCCACATCGGAATGCAAATTTACCACTTTATTCCTTATCTATACCTCGCCCTGTCACAAAGCACTGAAGTGTATCCTAATGGGCTCAAACAGCCCGACTGTTTTTGGCCCGTATCTCGCAATCTTCCCGGTACGTGTCTCGTTTCATTGTCATACAGACCAAAGAGATCTTCTCGGTACGTCCAAGGTATAGGTCGGAGTTTTGGGGACACCTCCTTCTCTTGCTGAAATTAATCTTGACGGGTCCTCATGCGTATGCTCTATCCACGTCGCTCCCACTTATAGGTTTCGATACAATTATGTGGTATCTTTGTCGCGATTCTAATCAAAACCATTTACCCCTTTGCATACCAAAGCAATGATGAACAGACAGACCCAACTGGATATCATCAAGATGATACACCGCGAAGTGGTTCCCGCCACCGGCTGTACCGAACCCGTAGCCGTAGCCCTCACCGTGGCGTACGCATCCGGGATTTTGCCCGGGAAAGTGACCTCCGTCCGCCTCGACCTGAGCGCCAATATACTTAAAAATGCCATGGGGGTAGGCATTCCCGGCACCGGGATGATCGGTCTCCCCATCGCTGTGGCGTTGGGTGCCGTGGTCGCAGACCCATCCAAACAGCTGACTATCTTGGACGATTTCTCCAAGGTGCAGTTTGAAGAGGCTAAGCAACTGATGGATGCCAAGATGATCGACATTAACCTCAAACAGGGAGATGTCGACAAACTCTATATCGAAGCCACGCTCAAGGACGACCGGGGACACGAGGCTGTGGCCATCATCGAACACGTCCATACTGCTCTAAAGTCGCTCACCTTGGACGGAAAAGCCGTGGAGCAAAAGGAAGATGTAAAAAAGAGGGACGAAGACGGTGCTTGTAACTGCACTCCATCGGAGAATTACGGAGGTCCCGATGTCCCCCTGACTTTCGATATGGTCTATGACTTCGCCACTGAGATGCCTTTGGACGAAATAGACTTCATCCTCGAAGCGGCTCGGATCAATAAAAATGCCGCCGAATATTCGCTCCGCGGTGAGTACGGTCACGCTGTGGGCAAGATGATCAAGGGCGAACTCGGAAAGAAGTTCCTCGGCGATACCCCCTATACCCATCTTTTGACCTACACCTCTGCGGCGTGTGATGCCCGTATGGACGGCGCACCCGTCACGGTAATGAGCAACTCCGGGTCCGGGAACCAAGGCATTACGGCGACTCTGCCGGTTCTCACTTTTGCAGAAGACCAAGGCGTCAGCGAAGAGCGGAAGATTCGGGCGCTGATGCTGAGCAATCTGATGGTCGTCTACATCAAACAGAAACTGGGCCGTCTCTCTGCGCTCTGCGGTTGTGTGGTCGCTTCCACGGGATCCGCCTGCGGGATTACTTACCTCCTTGGCGGCACGCGCGAGCAGATCGGCTACTCCGTAAAGAATATGGTCGGAAACCTCACGGGGATGATCTGTGACGGTGCCAAGCCGAGCTGCAGTCTTAAAGTGACGAGCGGTGCGAGCTCCGCGATGCTTTCCTCTCTCCTTGCCATTGAGCACAAAGTGGTGACGAGTAGCGAAGGTGTCGTAGATGATGATATCGATAAGTCAATCGATAACCTGACGAGCATAGGACGAGACGCGATGACGGCTACCGACAAGTACATCCTTCACATTATGACCCACAAAGACTAAAGGGCTTTTAGGAAAATCACAAAAGTCCCCGAGACGGCGTTCTTTCCGTCTCGGGGACTTTTCGTGTGTTCTGTGGGCGTCTGCTCAGTCATTACGACGGCTCCGCTTCATGATGTTTTCCTCGGCAAAAGCGTCCCAACGGCTCCTGAGCTCCTTTCGCCGAATATAGTTCCATCTGATGAGTAGGACGAAGAAGAGGATGGGCAGGATTGTAACCAATGGTGTCGTGAACTCCGTTAGAGACACGTAGGTAATTGCCACAAGAAAGAGGACTGCGGTAAGTATGAGCGCAATGAGGTATAGCTTCTTTTTCTTTTTTAGCTCGATATTCGTAGCTTTCATATTACTGAGGAATGGTTTCTAACAGGGTCTCCAAGTTATGAGTGAAAGTTATGACTCAGAGATGCGAAAATTTGGTTTCCCGATCCGCTTGGGATCCGGGTAAAAGGTGTAGATCACAAGGAGGATAGCCGAGAGCCACAATAGAAGTTCGCCGCGTGGCAAGACCTGACCACCCGGGATAATGACGAGAACTGCAAGAAGACCGAGTGAAGCAGTAAAGAGCCAAAAGAGCAAGTCTTGGTAAAGCGTCCTTCTGACCGTGTCTTTGCGGTAAAGCAAAGGGATGAGGAGGAACCAAAACGGGTGATACAGGAAGAGGTTCTCGTTCGGGAACGTATGCGGGTGAGCGCTCAAGAAAGCAAGGAACCAAAGCGTGATGCCGAGGATGCCCATGACGGAGAAAAAAAGCGTGGCAATGATGTTAAGGGTGAGTCTGTTACTTTTGACAAAGAAGTAGATGACGAAAAGCGCTGCAACTAAGACCGAAAAGAAGAATCCAGGCCAATAGAAACCGCCCTGCACTATGGTGTGCGTCTGCGGAAGCAACTCCGTTTTGGATAGGACGATGGGGGCACCGTCGCTATTGCGGGTGGCAGAGTCCATCTCTTTCATCAAGAGATCGGGGAGGTAGGCCGCATCTTTGGCGGTCATCCTTTTGTCTGACTGTGATCCGAGGCAGATGTCTGCCCCAAATGTGTACCACTGGGCAGACTCGCTTTTTTCTCTCGCCGCTTCCCTAAAGGTCGGGAACTCGGTCTCGTCAATGTGGTAGGTGAGACCACCCGAAAACTTCTCAATGAGGTCTCTCGGACGGGTGGCACAGTTGTCGAAGAAAAAGTTGTACCGATACTGCGCATTTTCCGGACGGGCATTCCATTCGAGAAAAGCGAGGAAGTCTTCTGCTTCTTTTTCCGAGAGATTAAGTACTTGTTCAGTGACCGCTCTTCCGCCCGCCCTGTAATCTTCAAGGAACGACTCCATCGGTGTCACCCCAAGCATATACAAGGGCTTACCGAGGATGAAATTGAGGTAGAAGTTGGGCTGTTGCAAGGAGAAGTAGCCGTAGTTGAATACATAGTCGTAACTTTCTTCCGGGATGCGTACACGAATGCCGGTATGACCGTAGAGAAAAAAGGCTTCCTCGTCAGTCGATCCCACGGTCAGAAGGCTGATCGTCGGCGAAGCCACCGCAGAAAAAGCGGCAGACAGAGAGAAGAGTACGAAAAGCAGGAGACGGAGTAAAGTTGATTTCATTTCAAGCCTGAGATTCGGATGGGAAGATGGGGAATGTCCTCACTCGTGAGGCGTGCGTTACGGACAGCCCACTCTTTTGGGTAGAGATTATTGATGCGGGTGCCGAGATGTTTGACGAGCGAGAGTGGCAGACCTTGGTAAGTAAGAAGGTAGATCCCCCTACCCGGAGCATCGATGACCGGAGTCTCTTTTTTAAGGATGGAGAGGGCTGTGTCTTCGGTTACCTCTATACGAGGGTAGGGAAGATTTAGTGAGAAAACGCCACTCGTGACCCATCCTTGAGACGGGATGAAGTCCTTTCCTTTCATCTCGCCAAGCGGGAGACCGGTGGAGCGTATGCGGATGCCTTTAGAGACAGAGAGCAGGCTGAGGGTCTCCTGCCCTTTGGGGCTTAGTAGACTATAAATCCCGTTCGTGACGCAGAACGAATGGGGCAAGCCTTTGAGCTCGTCCGGAGTGGGGAACTTTTGCGGTTTGACCGGCTTGGAGAATCCGGCGGACGCAGTTTGGGCGCGCTTTCGGACCGCAAAGACAGAGAGCCCTTCAGAGCGCGTGAAGCCGGGCATGAAGCGGTAAACGCCTTTTCTTAGGAGGCATAGATCGTCGAAATCGGGGGCAAGAGTGACGAGCTCGAGGTCATAGCGCTCTTCGAGCCACGAGAGTTGCTCCTCGTTTTCTTTGGGGTTGAGCGTACAAGTGCTATAGATCAGAAGTCCCCCTTCGGTAAGTATTTCCCAAGCGGAAGAGAGGATGTCTCTCTGGCGTGAGACACAGAGCGAGACATTTGCCTGACTCCATTCGTCGATACTTGCAGGATCCTTTCGGAACATCCCTTCTCCCGAGCACGGCGCATCCACGAGAATGAGGTCGGCACTCAGCCCGGAAGCAGCCAATGCATCGGGCAGTGCCGATGTGACGATCGTCTCGTCACCGCCCCAGCGAAGGACATTTTCCTGAAGGACTTTTGCTCTTTCTCTTACAGGTTCGTTGCAGATCAGTAGAGGTTCGGTGAGCGTCTCCCGTGGTGTGAAAAAATCCCTTAGGAGGGTGCTTTTGCCACCCGGTGCCGCGCACAGATCCAGAATGACTTCGGGCTTTTCGTATTCGAGATACTTGGCGATGAACATACTGCCGGCCTCTTGGACGTAGTAGGCTCCGACGTGCCAAAAAGGATCGGCTCCGAATACCGGTCTCTCATCCGAGACGTACATCCCTTGCTCCGGGAGCCAACTTACGTCTGCGCTTTCGCTTGAGAGGGGAACTGCTTTGAGCCTGTTCGTTCTCACCGAAAGTACGGGTGCTTCTTCCTTTATGGCTCCGATGACGCGTGAAAAGAGTTCCGTGCCGAAAACGACTCGAAACTCTCTCTCAAAATCTTCCGGTAACCGGTTAATCACAACTTGAAAGTAAATCCAAGACTGAAAATCTGATTATACTGGAGCAGATTCTTGATCGTCTTAGGCTCGTCCAAGATTACACTGTCGTCAAAGCGGAGATTAACTCCGAGCTTGACACTGAAGAAGCGCGTGAGGGCGTAGTAGACGTTATTCTCGAACTCCGTCTCTATGTGCTTGTAGGAGGTGTTGTACAGGAGGCGGGACTCCCAATAGAGGTAGCTCGTGAAGTCCCAGATCAAGTTCGTACGCAGAGTGGAACCTATCCTGAAAAGATGGTTTTGTTCGGGAAGAAGACCTACGCGTGCCTTGTCAATGTCATTAGCCCACGTGTAGATTACCTGGGCAGATAGGGGCGAAAGGTTAGCCGTGAAGCGGAGTCTGGAAAAAGGATCACCTCCAAATTTTTTGAGATCTATGTCGTATTTCATCCCAATCCCGAGATCAACTTTCGTGGGGGCAAAAGTTCGAGTCACGAGTATGTTGTCTGTGGAATAATTATTGAGCAACTGCGTACGCAACATCCCGTCTATGGTGTAAAACCAGTGGTTAGAGGCTTGAAGACCGAGGTTGCTGATGATGGAGAAAATATCCTCTCCTATCTGAAGTTTTTTTTGCTCGGGATTCGTTTGCGTGAAGACACCTACCCGGTACTCAAATTGGTTGACCCATTTGACGCGTTCTTTAGCATAGGTGGCATCGAAGAAAAGCCGTCCGTTGAGGTTGAGGTTGCTTTGCCCTCCCTTGTACCAGTTTGCAGAAATCTCGTTTTGCGCGAAGTGTAGATCCGTAAGGAAAGAGTGCTTCCAGTACTTTGGTGCAATCTCCTCTCCCTGTATCGCCGTACCCTGTATCATTGCCGTCTTGTCTGCCTGAACCCGGAATGCCCCATCATATGCTTTTTGGCTGATTCTCGAGTCGGATAGCCTGTCCTGTGGAAGTCCTTCCGTCGTGGCGATGACCATAGCCGGATTCTTACGGAAAATATATTCCCTCAATCCCATCGCTTCTCTCCACATCTTTTGACTTCTTCCGAACGAAGTCCTCCCGATCCAATCTTTGGAAACCCCACTGAGGATGTTCATAGGTTCGGCTTGCGGGAAAAGTGTGCGGTTTGTCATCGAGACTATGTTCCTGATTTGTGTCTCATTTTCTTTGAGGCTCAAAAGTTTGTCCACATCGAAAATCAGAGGTG
>SFHG01000044.1 GCA_004555765.1 Bacteroidales bacterium | reverse complement strand
CGATTGCCGTCCGGCTTGGCGGTTGTGATGGCAAAGTTACCAAGGATTTTTTATTCCTGCAAGAAAACCAAAAAGTTTTTCGAGAAATATTTTCGAAGCTATTTTTAAGCCCAATGGATCAAAACAACTCGGGAAAAATCTCCCTCCAACACTTCCCTCAAAAGGCCTCTAATCCCAGTCCAAAAGTCAGCCGTCACTACCGTAACTCAGCCCGTCTCTTGTCCCGCAGGTTAGTTCATCTCGATTTTTCAGCGCCTTTTCCTTGCCTTTCAGTGCCTTTTCCTTGCTACGAAACCCCTGTTCCGCTTTTGCGTGTGCAAAGATACTAACTTTTCCCCATTCAACCAAATCACCGAGCAAAGTTTTTTGAGGGGTACATTCCACCTACAAGTGCAACACGATATCGAATGTAAGGAAAAAGGATTCAAAGGGGGTTCTAAACCCATTTTTTCTTTTTGGCTTGTTGTTTAAGGAGTTCTCAATCTGTCTAATATGCTTGTGAGATGAGTGGTCGAAAGAAAGTGGAACGGGTTCCACTTAAAATTTTGAGTGGAACCCGTTCCATTTAATTTAATGGAGTGAAGTGGGTGTTACTTCTTGAATTCAGTGATGATGAGTTTCCATTCCTTGACGGTCTTGCCATCCGCGGCAGTTACCTTATAGGTCATCGGACTCTGGGAGAAGTCCCCGGGCACACCCAGTCTGGGGGCACTCCCTATAGGCTCTATTCTGGCTGCAGTAGAGAGGGAGCAGTAACCTACGATGCTTTTCAGAGATACCTTTTCTCTCTCGTTCTGAAGGAAACCTTCACCTGCAGGAGGTACAGTAATCTTGGCTGAGACTACGTTCTTTTCTTTGTCTATTGACAAGTCCACCGTCATTTCCTTCACCTGAAGCTTATCGGAGGTTCCTTCTTTGATGCTCCAGCGGTGTTCAAACTTGAAATTCGTAATGTCCGCGTCTTCATATGCAGGTAGCGGGTCAAGCCCGGAAGTAAGACAGGAACTCAGCCCGAGGACGCATACCAGAATTGTAGCGAAGAGTAGTATGTTCTTTTTCATGGATTTTTATATCGCACACTCAAAAAAATTCTTTGGTTATTTGGTCACTCCCATCCGGGGTTTTGGTCATTCTTGAGGGAGCTGTTCTCTATTGTCTCGCTCTTAGGTATCGGCAGTAGATATCTCTTCTTGGAGAACTGTCGTTGGTTAGATGAAAATACAGGAGTGGGCAACTGAATTACCTCAAATGACTCCCCGTTTTCGGATATTTCCATTGCGTGGACGACGGTATTGAGCTCAGGAATCACATCAAGATTATCAGCCTTGCCCCATCTTAGGAGAGACCAATACCTGTCATTTTCCTGAACTAGTTCGGCACGTCTCTCGAGCTTGTAAGAGTCCCATGCTTCTTTAAATGAGATGGTAGATGCCAGTTCAGGGAGCTTTCCATGAGTGGTTCTGGTCTTATTTATGTATTCCACGGCTTTCGATACTCCTGCCGCACCATTTAGGCGAAGCTGAGCTTCTGCATAATTGAGGTACGAGCGGCCAAGCCGGAGAATGGGATAGCAATAATTGGTAGGCACGTTATAGTAGAGCCAGGTGTCTTCGTACATACCTTTGCGATACAGGTAGCCCGTCTTGGACATATGTCGATCCTGCTGGACGTTAGAGGCATAGTGTACGTTGCCACCTCTTCTGGTTGTCACTGTATTTGTGAAATACTTGGAGTGATCATATACGATGGTGGCATAAAAGCGTTGGTCTCTATTCGCATACACAGCATCGTGCATCTGCCGTCCACTGTTGGGCCTGAAATTCTTGTAAGCAGCCGTTTCGTTCCACTTCTTGGCTTTACCATCCGCTTTGTCTACGACGAGGAATGCGTCCGTGAGTTCCTGTGAGGGCGTTCTTTCCAGCCAGCCTTCGAGGGGCTTGTCCAGCGGCCATTTCTCCAATACTCCTGCAGCAGCTTTGTCTCCACCCATATTGGGGCAGAGTTCCTGCATCCAGGTATCCATAATCACGGTATTCTTGGAATTACGGTAGATGCCAAGGATTATTTCAGGAGAAGATGTGGCACCTGCGAACGTGTTGAACATACCTCCGAAATCGGCGTCCAATGAATACTTTCCCATAGAAAAAAGAGCTTCACTTGCCTTGATTGCTTCGGCGTAATACTCGTTGCGTTGTGCTTGGTCATCCAGGTAAGCGGCACCATGCAGACATACTTCGGCCAGAAGTGCATAGGCGGCACCCTTACCCGGGGTCCCGAGCTTGACATCAGCAGGCAGGAGTTTGGTAGCGTTCTTCAGATCGCTGATGATAAAGTCGTAGGTCTTCTTAATGGTCTTGGTACGAGGAAGGTTCATTTCATCCTTCGGAGTCATCACTTTGTCCACAATCATTAGACGTCCAAATTTTCTGGCGGCGGCAAAATAGGTCATGCCTCTCAAGAAATAAGCATTCCCATTTAGAATATTTTTGTCTGACTCTCTAAAGTCACTTGCGGCTACTTTCTCGAGAATCTTATTGAACTTGCGGACATCCTCGTAGATGTTCCATCCGAAGTCGGACTCACTGTTGAAATTCTCGGAAATGAAGGTAACCACACTGCCCCGAGAGGAATTCACCACGGTATTGTCTGACCAGTCGTCGTTACTCACCATCCAATACATAGACCCGTATGCGTCGTTTACGAACCCCTGAGCCGTGACCGGGTCGCCCCAAATCACGTCCTCGGAGTACTTATCCATGGGACGCGTATTTATGTCGCAGCTGCTGAAGGTGCTTAGGATTATGAAAATAAGACCCGCTGTCAGTATACTTTTTTCTTTCATATCTTTATGGATGAAGTAAAATTGAGTAAAATCGTCATTTATGTTTAGAATGACAGGTTCAGAATGACCGAAAAGGTCTTCTGTGGCGGGTATGCGTATCCGGCATCGTCATTGAGTTCGGGGTCAAAGAACTCATTTACTTTGGAGAAAGTAAGGACATTGGTGCCCGCAAGAGAGAGCTTCGCGCCTGAGATGCCTTTGACGTCTCTGAGCAGTTTCGTGAAATCGTATCCAAACTGGAAGGACTTCAGACGGAGGTAAGCCGCATCACGGTACCAGAAGTCACTTGAAACCGTATAGTTATTACCCGAATTCACGTTCTGAATGGTGGATAGCCTGGGGAAAGCCGCGCCTCTGTTCTCGGGTGTCCAATAATCTGTCTGGAAGCTGTAGGTGATGTACTCGGTATTCGTGCCCCTCATAAATTCTCGTAGCTGACGGTAACGGGATCCGGTGCCCTGGAAAAGTGCATCCAGGAAGAAGCCTTTGTATTCGAGATTGAAATCGAAGCCGTAGCTGAAGGCGGGGAAGGTAGGCTGTCCGATGCGTTGAAAGTCTTCGCCGTCCACTTTCCCGTCGCCATTCATATCCACCAAGAAGATGTCTCCGGGCTTCAACTCACGTGAGGACTCTCTGCGTGGGT
This sequence comes from Bacteroidales bacterium, assembly GCA_004555765.1. Classification (GTDB taxonomy): domain Bacteria; phylum Bacteroidota; class Bacteroidia; order Bacteroidales; family Porphyromonadaceae; genus Porphyromonas_A. The sequence continues at coordinate 15,871 of SFHG01000044.1, read as the reverse complement.
TATTGAGAATCTGATCGATGTCCTGATATAGTCCGTTAGTTTTATACGCTCTGCCATAGTAGTTTTTCACGTGCGTGATGCGCTTGTTTGGATCTTTCAGATCGCTTTCCGGTTCTGCTTCATTCTTCTCCCAGAGCTCATTAAAGGTGGTAAAATTGAAGCCCAGGTCATAATTAAAGTCACCGGCACGATCCTTCCACCTCAGGGAGGCCTCAAGTCCGGCGCGTCTGTGAGCACTCTGACTCTTTACCTGCGGCAAAGATTTACCGAGTGGGGTTGTGTATCGGCTCTTTGGGGAAATGAGGTATCCGGTGGTTCGGTAATAGTAATAGTCCAGCATAAGGGAGAGGCGGTCATTCAAGAAGGTGGCATCCGCACCCAAGTCAAAGACTTGTCTGGTGTACCAGGTAAAATTATCTGACACCAGGCTACCTTCTCTGAAGCCTGTAACTAGTTTGCCATCTATTACCCAAGACTGGGAGATGAGGTTGTAGGTGGGCATGTACCCGTATCGGTCACCTCCTTCGAGACCCACAATCCCGAAATTGGACCGAAGCTTGAAGAAACTGAGGTAGCCGTCTTTGGTCAGAGACTGCATAAAGGGTTCCGAACTGATCACCCACGCTAAACCGGCTGATGGGAAGAAGCCGGTGCGGTTGGATGGCGGAAAGTTATCAGACTGATCCACACGGAAGTTGAATTCCAGCATATATTTGGACGCGTAGTCGTATTTCAGACGCCCTACGTAACCCATACGCGCGAGCTCATATGCAGAGCCATCATTTTTCTGAGTTTCCGGGTCGCCGCCGAAGAGCTGGTCAAAGAGCGGGGACTGGTACTTTTCTCGGCTTGCCCAAAACGAACTGCCGTCCTCACGGAAGTAGGAGGTCACGCCTTGGATTTCAAAGCTGTGGTTACCGAACTCCCTTGCGTATATCACGTTAAAGTCCAGTGATTTCTGAGTGCTGGTGGCATAGTTCAAACGCAAGGAATTGGAGTCATAAGGCACTTTCTCTCCGTTGGGTTGAAACTGAGGAGCTTTAGTTTGGAATACTTTGTTATTCCAATCTCCATAACGGATATTCCCGAGAGCTCCCACTGTGAGTCCCTTCACATAAGGAATATCCCACTTCGCATTTAGTTGGACGTTAAAGTGCTTGTCGCGTTCATTATCATAGCCCGCAAGCTTGTCCAGGATTACGAGCGGGTGTATGGAGATGGAAGAGTAGGTGCCATCGGGGTTAAACGCTGCATAGTTGGGCTTTACGTTCTGCAGCTGACTCCACACTGTGTAGTCACCCCACACGGTCGGGCTCTTCTGCTCCACGGCTCCGTCTACATTCAGAGAGAGTTCCAACCCGGTTTCTTCGAACCTCGCCGTGACGTTGCTACGCATATTGAAGCGTTCGTAATGGTTGTTGTGCTTCATCTTAAAGAGCGAATTCTGGCTGAGGTATCCGGCGGATGCGAAATACGAGAGTCCGTTATCGCTGGAGCCGGAGAGGGAGAGATTGTGTCTCGTGCCTATGGCATACTTATTCAGAGCCAGATCGTGCCAGTCTGTATTTGCGGTGATTCTGCCGTAGGGGTCGCTGCCCGTTCTGATCTTCTCTATTTGTTCTTCCGTGTAGATGGGTTTGGCGATGCCATCGTACTTGGCGGCGTCATTCACGGCGGTCACATACTCCAAGGCATTCATCTTATCCGGAAAGATGGCGGGTCGGGATGCACTGACATCGGCGGTGTACTGAATGTTTAGTTTGCCGGAGCGTCCTCTCTTTGTGGTTACCATAATGATACCGTCTCCCGCACGAGATCCATACACCGCCGTGGCACTTGCGTCTTTCAGAACGCTAATTTTATCGATGTCTGAAGCTGTGAGCGCATTAAAGTCACTGGCATTACGTATCACACCGTCAATGATGTAGAGGGGCGTACCACCCCCTCTGATGGAAACCGTTACGGGAGACCCGGGAGCACCGCTCTGCCCTTGTATGACGAGCCCCGGGGTACGTCCCTGCAGACCTTGAGCCACATTCGTGAATGGGAGCTCTTCAATCTTATCTGTTTTAAGTGAGGTCACTGCACCCACGGATTTTCGCGTAGAGGTGGTGCCATAGCCGACGACAACGACTTCGTCGAGGAGCTTTTCGTCTTCTTTTAGGGTGATGGTAAGCTTGTTTTGGTCGGTAAGCTTGATCTGACGGGTGGCGTAGCCGACGTATGCGACTTCGATGGTTTGTCCGACTTTCACACCGGGGAGACTGAAGTTCCCATCGATGTCGGTCATCGTACCTTTTGTGGGGTCTTCTGTAGTGCGCCGCTCAGTGCGTCCGTGTGTGTATGTGTATACGCGCTATGCGCCGCAGCGGAGGCCACTGTGGGCATCCCAAGGGCACCGCCGAAAAGCAGTGCGATGCACGCCGCCGTCTCTTTCATCGGAAAAGGCTTGTGATGCACCTTTGAACCGATGTTGATTGGTTTATTGATCATAAATAGAGACCGAACTAAATATAAAGTTTAAGTAAATGAAATTGATTTATCTTGAGTTGTGGAACTGTCAGCCCAAAGGTTCAGAGATTTCGGAAATAATGCGCAAAAGCGTCTATTTCTGATTTAAGCCCTCCTTTGGTGTGTGATTTTAGGGGGCAAAGTTACGAAATAATAGCTTAATTGCAGAATAAATTAAAGGAGACATTCCTTTAGTCCGTATCTCCTGTCGGCATGCCATGCATAGTTAGTAGTTCGGATAGTCAGTAGTTAGCAGCGGGGGCATAGGGTGCGCCCTGTGCAAAGGTCGCGGTAATAAGAGGGAGCACAGAGTGTGTCCCCGGCAGAAGTCGCATAAGGTCGCGACTGCTGCACAGGGTGCGAACTGTAACGTCTTTCTCCTGACTCCGAACTGTTTCCCGGTCGGGCCGAGAAGATTTTCTTGGTCTGTATGACAGGGAGACGAGACACGTACCGAGAAGATTTTCTCGGTACGTGTCTCGTCTTAGGCTGCTTAGGAAGAGTAATGCTCCGTCTGTCGTAAGGCCTACCTTTTCGCAACTTGAGGGCAGAGCAGTGGGGAACCTATTTTTATTGGTTAGAAGGGGTAACCGATGGCGAGGTGGAGGGCGAAAGGCAGCTGGGGCGTGCCAAAAGTATTGAAATACGCACCGTCGGATCTGTCGGGACGGTGCAGAGCGATACCGAGGTCGAGGCGAAGCACGAGAAACGAAAGGTCGTAGCGGATGCCGAGCCCTGTGGAGAGTGCGACGTCTTTGAGAAAATACTTGCCATTGAATTCTCCCCCGGGTTTGTCCTCCGTCGGTCTGAGGAGCCAGATGTTTCCGGCATCGGCAAACGCTGCCACCTCAAGGTCGCCGATGACTTTATACCGGGCTTCGATGTTGGCTTCGAGGCGCATATCGCCCGTGCGGTCAAGAAAGGAGAGCGGCAGTTCTACTTCGGGGGTGTAGGCACCGGGCCCAATACTGCGGACGTTAAACCCGCGCAGGGAATTGGCACCGCCGGCGTAGAACTGTTCGGTGTAGGGTGCCACTCCGGTATTGCCGTAGCTGTAGATGGCGCCGCCATAGAAACGGGAAGCGAGGGTGAAGTTTGACGAGAACTTGTACGCGTACCTCACTTCTCCGTAGCCTTTGACGAACTGAGCAAAGAGAGCGCGGAGGAAACGGTGGTTTTGGTACCGGACTTCGGGGTCTCTTTTATAGAAAAGGGAGAGTGCTCCTCCCGCTTCGGCGAAATAGGCATCAAGGGAGAGGAAATGCCGGGAGAGCGGGTCTTGGTACTCGTAATTGTAGAGGTAAGTGATCTGCGGGATGAATTGGTTCTGGAACGAGAGCCCGAGACCGCGGTTTTGGGCAATGGCTTCGTCAAAACGATCCGTCCGGTAGAGCATGTGGTTGTAAGTAAGGCTCAGGAGCTGTATGGTATGGCGGATGTTGGACCTCGGCTCAAAACGGTAGGAGAGCTCGCCCGAGAACTGTGCCTGCCCATAGAAGTTGCTGCGGTTAAGAATCGTCCCGCTAAGGGCGAGCCTGGTGTGGTTGGGGTAAGAGAAGTCACGGGAGTAGAGCCAGGGGAAGAGCAGCTTCGGGAACGTGAGTGCACTCGTGAGGGTAAAGGCATACGAATTGATTCCGAAGGTGGTTTTCCTGTCGGTGGCAGACCGGCGGGTCTCCCACTCGTAGCTGCCACGGGCTTCGAGAGAGAGGAGCTCCCCTCCGCCGAATACATTCTTACGGTTCAGCGTGAAGCCGAGACCGGGGCCGGTCTGATTGTTGCTCTTGAACTTGTACACGGCATTCAGTTCCGTGGAGTAGCGTTGGTCAAGCGTAGCAGAGACGAGGACGTCGAGGAGTTTTTCGCCCGAGGGCAGCCTTCTCGGGGTATAATTGATGCTGCTGTAGGCAAAAGCATTGAGGTCGGAGAGCGCCACGAGGGTCGCTTCCTGCCTGCCGTGGTGATAGAGTTCGCCCGACTTTATTTTGACGGCATTGGCGAGCGTGCCGGGTCGGACGGGCGGGCGCTGTTCGGCAAAGCGCAGGTGCAGACCCTTGTAGTCGAGGGAGTCGGTGAATCGTTGCAGACGGTCCTGTGGGTTGAGGTCGACCGTGACGGTGCCTATTTTCCAAGGCTCATAGGCTTCGGGGGGCACCTTGTCCGACATCCCGACGATGAGCTGTGCCCTGCCCGGGACTTGCAGTGTATCGGCACTGTACCGGATGAGATCCGGGGTGAAGAAATAGTACCCTCTGTCTCTCAAAGCAGAAGATATACGGATTCTCTCGTTTTCCAACGCCAGAACCCCAAACGGGTCGCCTTTCTTGATCAACCTATTTTGGGGAGCAAAGAGGTCGAGACTGTCCCCAAGAGAAGCGGGCAAGCTGTACCGGATGGAATCGATGAGCATCACGGGACCAAACGTCACGTCATACGCCACTTTGGCAGAAACGGAGTCCCTTCCCTGAAGCACCACTTGAGGGGTCACCGTAGATGAGAAGTAGCCATACTCGCGGAGTAGCTGATTGCCTATCTTCGCCCTAAGGTCGGGAGTCACTGAGGAGACGAGTATGGGTTCCGAGCCGAAACGTTTGTAGATCCACCTGCCGAGTGCCGTCTTGGAGTCTTTCATATTTTGATTGATCCAGAAGGGATAGGTGAAAGGCAGTCTGATGCTGCTACTCCCGAAGACAGAGCCATTGGGCTTGTAGCCGAGTACCTTCGTGAGGTCGGCCTTTGCGAGGTCGCCACCCGGTGCGGGCTCGGCTTTGTCCTTGTAGTTGATTTTTGTGCCGGTGTAGAAATATTCGCCTTCCGGAATGTATTTCTCGACGGCGCACCCCGCCAAAAACAGGATGAAGAGAGGAATGAAAAGTCGTGTTTTGCGAAAGGGTGTCATTTTTGTGCGGGGGAGGAGGAAGGAAGGGAATCTTTGGGAGTAGATGATCCGGGCAGCTTGAGGGGATCGGCTTTCAACCCCCTGATGTCGAAGAGATCCCTCAGGGCGTTGAAGCGCCGGCGCATCACGTAGCCGAGACCGGTCTCCGTGACCTCGCCATCAAGGAGATTCTCAAAGTTCCGGTTGTGGAATAGGCGGAGGTAATGCATACCGGCTTCATCCAACTGATACTCCAGGCTCATATTGTCGATAAACGTCTGCTCCATCCCGTATGCGGCGGCACCCGTCATCACTTTGCCCCCCACTACGACACGAATGCGGTCGTTGAAGAAACTTTTGGCGATGGAATACGAGTAATTCGTACCCGCTCCCTCTGCTGTCGTGGCATCGTTGATGCCGAAGTTGATCTGGGCATCCAGTGCATCTCCGGCAAACGAATTGATCTGTGAGGTGAGGAAGGAGGAGAGTACGTTGCCGAAGACGTTACCGGAGTCCTTCCCGATTGCGAATGAACCCGCTCCACTGCCGATGAATTGGCCCGTGGTGAGAAGCATCACGGACTGGCGTGTCTGCTCCTGCTCATTCATTGCAAGGAGTTGATTGGTGACGGCGAGATCCTCCGGTGCCTTTGTTCGGAAGCGGAGCTTGAGTTTGTCGAGTGTATTTTCGGCGATGACGGAGACATCGAAGGCTACGGTACGGGCGTTTTCGCCGGACGTGGAGACGTGGCTGTTGACCCTCGTGGTGGCGCTGAAATTAATCTCGGGCTTGAGGATTTCGCCGGTCCATACGAGCGAACTGCCTTCGTCGATGACGAAGCTTTTGCTGATGGGGTCGAGCTTGAGGTTTACGGTGCCCGAGCCGATGTTGTAGGCTCCGGTGAGCTGCATCTCTCCGTAAGGCGGCATCTTGAAGCGGAGGTCACCACCGCCTTTTGCCCGCACCTTGTTTCCGCCATCCGAAGCAAGGAGCAGGGTGATTTCCGCAGCCGGATCGATGTGGACGTTGAAGTCGACATTGGCGCCACCCAAAACCAGCGAATCGGTATTGATTTGCTTATTGACGACGAAAAGGGTGTCCGAGAAATCCGTAAACCGCACCAGGTCATTGTAGCCGTTTTTGCTCTCAAGCTTACTCTGTGGAGCAGCGTAGGTCACCCGCGTCGAACCCAATATCCCGATGTAGCCGGAGAGATCCAGGGCATCGGCGGAACCCCGTGCCACGAGGTTGAGGTCTGCGTTCACAAGACCGTAGAAGAGCGCATCTTTGGAGGGTTTGCTATCAAGGATGGTCATCCCGCGGGTCTGTATCCGGAGATCGATGGGATACCTCCCGGAGAGTCCCACGGTCCCTTCCGTGGAGAGGCGCTGACCATTGGCACTGAAGCCGAAGTCCTTGAGGCTGACAAAACCGTCCCTGATGTCGATGCGTTTGGAGTCCATACGGTAGGTCTCGTTGAGCATAGGCACGAAGACGTCTCCCTTGGATATCTGGACGTAGCCGAGCATAGGTTTCCGTTGCGCCTTAGAGAGGTCTCCGGAGAGAATGGCTTCGTCGTAATTTGTCACTTCACCCGACGCAAGACCGGAGAGAGTGAAGACCTCGCGAGGCAGGAAGGGGTTAGCCTTTTCGAGCGGGAAACGATCCAAAGAGAGTGCGATGAGGGGCTCTGCGCCTTTTGCGGATGACTGATAGTACTTCAGGTCGACCACTTTGACGTCTTCCATTGTGACGGCGGCTTCGGCTTGGAGACCTGCTTTACCCTGCCTTGCCACGCCCGAGAGAAGGAGGTCGCCGATCTCTTTCTTTTTGAAAAAGAAGTCCGTCAGACCGCCGTCGAGTGTGTACATAGAGCCGCCATCCGTCTGGAGCCATTCGGCATCTGCGGTAAGCAATCCGTCGAACTGCGGCAGGAACTGTATCCCCTCCAGACCCGAAAGTTTGAGACCCCGGATGTCGACTTTGAGGAGATGCCCTTCCTCGTTTGGCTCGTCGTGGAGGTAGACCTCGCCGCCACCGGAGCTTCTGAGCCGCATATCGGCGCGGATGTGCATTCTGTTTCCTTTCGGCAATAGGACGTAATTCTCTCCCTCCACTGTCAGCGAATTGTACGCCAAGACGATAGGCTCGGGCGTAAAGTCCAACTTGATGTCGCCCGAGGGGCTGTTCCAGACGCCGAGACCGAAGCGCATATAATCTTTTCCTTTGTCGTCCAGCCAAGAGACGTTGGCTTCGGAGCGTCTGACGTTACTGGTGAGGGAGACGAGGATGTCGAAAGGAGCTTGGTTGCGGAAACGTTCTTTGTGGGCGGTAGCTACGGCGTAGAAGAAATTGGAGTCCTGGTTCATCACGAGGTCGAGTCCGTCGATGCGGAGCGTATCCTTTTGGAACATCTTCACGAAACCCTCTCCTTTGAGTCCCTCCCCGGTGATACTGGAGAGAGAGAGACGGGCGGACTGTGCGCCGATGCGTATTTGATCCAAATAGTTGCGCAACGCGTTATTGCGCCCCATCTCGAAGGAGAGGTTCATCGTCGGGTAATAGGGCATCCAGGCTGCCAGGTCTATCTTCTCGGCGATGCTGTCCTTAAGCGACTTGGAGACGACTTCCGCCACTTTGCCGAGGCGCTTCGTAAAGTCTTTGAGCCCGTTTTGTACGTCGAGGCTGAGGAGGAGGTCGCCGCTTTTTATTTCCGCGGTCACTTTCTCGGTGTCGGTATCTGCGGTGATGTAGGTGTCGGTGGGCGATATGAGGGCTTTGTCCGTCTGGACCAAAAAGTCCTCCACTCTCCCCGTAAAATCGTACCGCTCTTTGAAGTCGGTTCTCAAGTCGCTCATCAGACGGAAATGCGCGCCCCGGATCACGTCGCTTTTGAGTCCCAACTTCGACGGCACCACGGTGTCCACTTCGAGAGTAACGCTGATGTCGGTGTTGTCTTTGAGGAGAAGGGCATTCACGAGGGTATTCATCCGGAGTGCCTCGTGATCTGCGTCGACCGCCGCGACGAGGTGGTTCTCCGCAAGGGCACCTTCGAGGCGCACGTCTCGGAAAATCTGGTCCTTGTACAGCAGCGAGTCGAACTTCAAAAGGAAATCGCTCTTCGTGCTCTTTGCAAAAAAGTCCGTACCCCTACCGTTGGCCACCAAGGAGCCGGTGATGATGCCGAGTGTGTCTCCGGGCATAAACTGCTCCAGATCAAGGTTCCTGAAATTGAGGTCCGCGGTGTACGCTTCGCTCTTCAGCCCATACTCCCCTTTACCTCCGACCCCGCCGCGCACAGCGTCGAGGAGGAAATCTGCGCGAACTTTGTCCCCGCCGAGGGAGACATCCCCTTTGAGCTCCATTCCTCCGGGGACGTTCCAAGAGTACTTCCCCGGCTTGCCGGACTGCGCGTCGAGGAATCGGCGTATCGCGTCCATCGTGCCGGCTTTCGTCCGGAGATCGTACCTGCCACTGACTCGTCTGCCGATGCTGTCAAAGAGCGAGACGACTTTGCCGTCAATCGTAAGATCGATAAGGTTCTCGTGCCGTACCGATGCGGCAGCTTTTACTTCTCCGTCTATGGAACCGACGCCTTTCAGCGTCACGTCGATCGGCTCTGAGGGGTAGCCCTCCACATTTCCGACGAAGCGCTCAAGCTCTTTGGCGAGGATGTGCCCCGAGAGATCAAAAGAAGCGTTGCCTTTTTTCGCCGGGATCCACTTGTCGAACGGAATGTCCGCATCTCCCCTCAGACGACTTCCGATAAGGGATACATCCAAGTCCTTGGCCACCAGATGATCCTTGTCTTTGTCGACCGAGAAGCTCGCATCCGTCACGGCCCAACCATCGCCCAACTCGTAAACCAGGTGGTTGATCCGACCGTGTACGTCTTCCGCTCCGCCGTAGCGCACTTCGTCGCCGTCAGCTTCCACCCGCCAAGGCAACGGAAGGAAGTCGATGGCGGGACCGGCCTTTCGCACCAGTCCTTTCAGACCAAGGTGACCGGCTTGATAGTATTGATTGGCGATGTTGACCTCGCCGGATTTTATATCGGCATCCAAGATGTAGGCATCCACAATCAGGCTGTCGGGCGAAGTGGAGAAACGTCCCCTTACATTTTCTATCTTGGCATCGTCGATGAAGATGACGAGCTTGCTCTTCTCGCCCGTATCCGGTTTCGGGACGGTGTCCACGAGGACGACCACAGACACATCCCCGTCCTTGAGGGAGATGTTGCTGAGGCTCATCACCTGATCCGTGATTTTGTAGGAGAAAAAGTCCCCCTTTACTTCGCCGATATGTCCTTTGATGAAAAGGGAGTCATTGGGGAACCCGTAGTCGAGCTTTGCACCCTCCAGACCGATGCCTCCGATGGGGAGATCGCTGCCTTGGAGGATGGGCAAAAGGCTGAGACTTGCGGTGAGGCTTCCGACTACGGCAAGCGTGTCCCCTTTTTGATCCAAACCGATCACGTCATTGATACGGATCTTGGCGGGGAACCGGATGTCTACCCGACCTGCGTGGATGTTCATCCCCAGTGTCGCCTCCATACGGGAGAGGGTCAGATTAACGATGTACGTTTGGACTGCGGGGATGTACAGAAGAAACGTAACGAGGACGAGCAAAAGGAATATGCCCCCGATGATGCCTCCGAGCCATGCCAATACACGCCCCAAGACCGTGCGTTTTTTCTTACGCCCGGTCTCTTGATCTGGAGACAACGCTCCGTGTCCTTCAGCCTCCGGAGTAACTGTTTTTTCTTCCGATTCCTCTTTCATCCCTTCGGTAGTGTCTCTACTTCCTCCCGATTTTTCTCTGCACCCTCTTTCCGTCTGTGCCAAAAGTGTACATCTACTGCAAAGGTACCCAAATTTCGTACGTACCAAGGCAATCGTTTTGCACGTACCCGCGTCGGGGCGAGACACGGACCGGGGTGATCTTCCCGGTCGTACCAAGACCAGTTGGACGGTTGGAGGCGTCGGGCGTGTGGGGTAAAGGGGTACGGATATATCCCCACAGCCCCGCTTGGGGGCTGAATGTCCTACCACGATATACTCGGCTCCTCTGACGGAGCCGTGGGTGTGAATTGTCCCTTTTTCCCACGGCTGCGAGACCTACGGTCTCTTTGCCACCGGCTTCCTTGAGATTCCACCTCGCGATGGACTTCCGACCTTGGGCTGTATCCGCTATAAGAGCGACCTGGGAACTCCAGCCCGTTAGACTATGCTCGTGCCGAACACACAAGAGGTGTGCCAAATGTGTTCTGCTTTACGCAAAGCACACTTGGCACACGCTCAAAAAGACTATTTACTAAAAGGTGTTTGGCTACTTTAGGTCGACCACTTTATTTTACGGTTTCTATTACGTTACCATTCGCCACCAGAGGCCAATAGGGTGTCTGGTAGAGAAGGGAGCTTTCGGGCTTCCCGTCGGTAGAAGTGAGTACCATTTCACCGATGGATACAGGACTCAGATAGTGACCGTAGTAGAAGGTATAACCACCCCAGTATTCATTATTTGCCTTACGAATCTGATAAGGTCTGAGGTATTTGGAACCGGTTATTTCCTTAGAGGAGACATTGGCCTTTGCACTTGCATCAGCTACAATGATTGTTGTCACGTTCCCCTCTTCGTCTTTTGCAAAGTATTCTTTATCCTTATACTTCTCATCCCAGAAGTTCACTCCTTCTATCTGGTAGTCCTTTACCTGATCCAGGGCACGCCAACGCACCAAGTCGTCCATTCGTTTTCCTTCGCCCGCAAATTCACTACGGCGCTCACGGCGGATGGAGTAGAGCGTCGCGTCAACGGGCTTCCCGGCAGAGAAAGCACCCCAGTCATACGAGTTACGATTCACATCAGCTTCGTAGCCCATATCGGTGGCATTGATAGTCGTTTCGATAGGTGCTTCTATACCTGCACGTTTGCGCAGTGCCGTCCAGTATTTGCGCGCAGTGCCGTCAATATTTCCGGTGAGGAGATAGGAAGCTTCGATGTAATCTAACATAGGTTCGGCTATACGAATCTGAATCGTTCCGCTGTCGTCATTGGCTACGTTGTTTCTCTGAGCGACAGGGTCGTAGCGGAAGAATTTCCTCTGACGATACCCCGTTACGTCCTTGGTTTCGTCGAGAGCGGTTACCTGGGGATTTGTAAAAAGCCCCATTTCTGTTCCTTCTGCATCGAGCACGGTGCTTTCTCCAAAAAGAAACAGTTGCAGACGTTCGTCACGGTTCGTTTTGGCGTTATCAATAGTAACGTCACCCTTATAACCGGAGTTATCCGCATAAATCGGGAGACCGTTCTTCATCAGAAAAGATTCCACAAGACCGCGGGTCCATCCGGTGTTAGCACCTGCATGTAGGTAACTGGAGGTACGGTGTGCGAGAGGGCTACTGATGTCAAAATTATAGGATTTCCAGAAGAGCACTTCAGGCACTTTGCTGAGATCTTTACGAGCAAACATGTCGTAGTAAGGGTTCCATCCGTCGTACTTGCCCAAGGCAGGGGGATTCATGACGTGGGTGTTGGGAGTACTGAGAGGCACCTTGTCCGCAACCGTTTTGGCTGCATTCATGGCTTCAGTGAGGAAAAAGTTCACTTCCCCCTGTTGGTCAAAAGTCTTGCCTTTGTTCCATTCTTTATCCTTGCCGGGCCATTGAGCATCACCGGGGACATAGCCTGTGCCTCTGTGGTACAGTTCAAACGTGCCTTCGTACAGCGCTATACGGGACTTATAGGCCAGTGCGGCGTTCTTCGTCAGGCGGTTCTTATCGGAAGCCGTCTCGGGCAGCAATGCAATAGCCTGATCCATGTCCTTGAGAATGTGGCGTGCCACTTCGTTGCGGGGCATACGTTTGCTTGATTGAACCAAGTCATCGTCCACGTTGAGAACTTCATCCACTATAGGATAATCTCCGTAAGTTTGTAACTTTTGGAAGTAGAGCAAAGCCCTGATGACATAAGCCTCCCCGATAGCCAAGTTAATGGCTGCTTCAGAGCCGGTGATAATGCCATCTTTGCGTTTAGCCTCCACTTCATTGATGAACTTATTGAGGTCGCGGATCCCATTAAAGCCAATTCCTCCATTAGCCGGGACTTTCCATTTATCCAGAAGGAATAATGCCCCGTTTCCACCACCGGCAGCTTGGTTATCGGTGCCGTTGTCCCAGTTTGCCATCCCTGCGTCCCATCCTGAGCCCGGTCCGGGGAAGACGGAAGGATATTTGCCGATAGTAAATGTGGCAAGCTGGTCGGCGGTATTGTAGTAAACCTCCGGAGAAACCTGGTCGAGCGGTTTCAGATCCAAGAAGTTGCAAGAGGACAGGGCTACGCTACAAAGCAAGGCACCTGTGCCGGAGAGCAACCAACGATTATATTTAGTCACCATAATATATGTTCTTATTAGCTTTCAGTTTGGAAAATCAGAAGTTGAGATTCACACCCACTGAGAGGGTTCTTTGAAGAGGATAGAGTTTACCTGCTCCCCATGCTCCACCGGTTGCCTCAGGGTCAAAGATCTTGGAGAGCTTGGTGAAGGTGTAAAGGTTATCACCTGAGAAATAGATTCTAAGGCGGGAAATACCTGCTTTCTGGATCCATGCCTGAGGCAGGGTATAGCCGACTTGAAGGTTCTTAATACGCAGGTAGGAAGCGTCCTGGAGAAATCTGGTCTGAGACTGGAAATTCTTTCCACCTTTGTTAAACAGAGGACGAGGATAATACGCATCAGGATTGGGACCGAAGAAAGCCTTGGGGTCTGTGTCAGCAGGACGCCAGAAGTCGAGATGCTCCCGGAAGCCCACTGCCTGCCACATACCCACGTTGGCACCTGTAAAGTAGGTGGAATTGTCCATAAAGTCACGCTTTCCGACACCTTGGAGGAAGATGGCAAGGTCAATTCCTTTCCATGCGAAGTCTGCGTTGAAGCTATAGCGGAAGTGAGGCTTACTGTTTCCTATAATCTCATAGTCATCGTGATCATCGAGAGTTCCGGCTCCTGAACTGACAATCCCCTTACGTTTTGGGTCTACTTGTCCGTATAGTTCGCTATTGGGGTCTGTTACGATCGGGTCTACCGTGTTTTCGTACATAATGTCACCTGCATCCCAGTTGTCACCCCATGTGGGTTTGTTGTTCTTCAAGTGTTCGGTCATCTCCTCAGTAGTTTGAGCGATGCCTTTGGTGCGGAAGCCCCAGATGGTACCGACTTCTTTCCCTTCGTACCAGTCGTTCAGCATACCCCGGGGGTTGTAGTAGCGGGTAATAACTTGGCGGTCATCAGAGAGTACGAAGCGGAACCCGTAGTTAAAGTCTTTGAAGCTGTCTCTCCACTTAAGCTCGAGTTCCCACCCGTAGGACTTCATATCCGCGTTATTCAGTTTTGGCTGTCCGGCACCCAAGATCGAGGGAACCGGTTCGGAGGGACCGACCATATCGAATGTGTTTCTCACGAAATAGTCGAATGACCCCTGCAGGCGATAGCGGAAGAGCGAGAAGTCGACACCTATGTTCCATGATTGGACGCGTTCCCATGTGAGGTTGGGTGATACAAGCCCGGGGACATTGGAAGTAAAAATACGTTCTCCGTTGATCAGCCAGTTGGAGTTGGCAGAAGTGCTGACCGGTTGTCCTAAGAACCAAGGATAAAGGCTATTGGTATTTGTGTTACCGAGAGCACCCCAAGAACCACGGAGTTTCAGCATCTCGATGTACGCGGTGGCCGGCTTGAAGAATTTTTCATTGGCGATGTTCCATCCCAAAGAGACGGAGGGGAAGGTGGCCCAGGTCTTGTCACCGATAAAGCGAGAAGAACCATCGCGACGAATGGAAAACTCTGCAAGATACCGGTTGTCGTAGGCGTAATTGATGCGACCAAAGAAACCCATAGTTGCCCAGTGGTTTTTTCCAAATCCGGGGAAGGCATCTTTATTGGTAGTGGTGTTCAGGGTGGGGATTTCCGGAGTGATCAAGTCGTCACGACGAACAGATAGGTTCTGATATTCGTTGGCTTCCATATCCATACCGGCTATCGCTTTGAAGTCGTGTACTTCGTTAAAGACCTTAGCGTACTGTGTGAATGCACGTACATTGAAGTAGTTACTCTTGCTCATGCTTTCACTAACGCGGGTTGCCCCTGCGGCAAGATTACCATCCCACGTCATGGGAACAAATGCTTCATTCGGGTCGTGGTAGCCGACGGGAAGAATATCCCAGTGATCCTGGTCGTTTACTATGCGGTAGTTCCCTTCGAGGCGTATCATCCAGCCGTCCAAAGGACGGAACTCTGCAGTCACCTGCTGGTAGAGGCGGTCTGTCTGCCGGATGTCCTTACCACCATCTTCCATCTGCTGGATGTTGTGGTTGGTCCAAGTGTAGTGACCGTTCGGGTCGCGCAGTGCATTCGTAGGCCAGCTTCGGGCGATGTTGTGGAAGAAGAGACCGGTCATAAAAGAGGGACGGGAGTAGTCTTCACGCACCCATCTGGTGTTATAACCCACTGTTAGCCACGGAGCAAGTTCTGCGGAGAACTTACCTGAAAGGTTGTAGCGGTTAAATGTATCTTTTCCGTGACGAATCAGACCGTTCTGGTTCATAAAGGCACCGGAAAGCATATAATTGATTTTTGCAGTACCACCGCTCACCGAAAGACTGTGCTCCGTAGAGGGGGCATTCTTGCGGTACTGTTCCTGAAACCAGTCGGTATTTGCCCAACCTGATGTGTACATCCACCAAGGCTCGTTGGCTTTGTAGTCATGCCATTTGGTACCGCTGGCTTCTTCCGGAGGAAGCTTGCCTTCCATATTGTCCTTGATCTTTTGCATCATTTCGTCACTAAACTTGACACCTTGACCGGCATTCACTCCGGCGATGTTCCAGTAGTTGGCGAATGTGTAAGCATCCAGCATCTGAGGCACCTGAGTAGCCGTGCTGAAACGAAAGTTGCCATTGTACGCCACTTTGGGTTTTCCTTCGCGACCACTCTTGGTGGTCACCAGAATCACACCGAAAGCGGCACGAGAACCATAGATTGCAGAAGAGGAAGCATCCTTAAGGACAGATATGCTCTCGATGTCGTTGGGTGAGAGTGAGAAAAGGTCACCTTCAGTACCGTCGATAAGTACGAGAGGGGCGGAAGCAGAGCCTTGTCCGATAGTGCCTTGTCCACGTACGTTTAAACTCATCCGGCTGTCGAGTGCTCCACCCCCACTGGTGTTCACATCAAGGTTGAGACCGGGGACGGCACCCTGAAGTGCTTGCCCGATGTTCTGAACCGGTCTGGCTTCCAACTTGTCTCCTCCGATTTGAGAAACTGAACCGGTCAGGTTTACTTTCTTTTGGGTGCCGTAGCCGACGACTACGACCTCATCCAAAAGCTCGGAGTCCGGGATGAGTTTGATGTTGAGTGAGGTTTGACCGGCGAGGGCGATCTCTTGGGTCTTGTAGCCCACGTAGGAGATGCGGAGGGTGGAGTTTGCG
>SFHG01000043.1 GCA_004555765.1 Bacteroidales bacterium | reverse complement strand
ATACCATTTTTGCAGAGGGTAACCGTCGCTACTTGGAGACTTTTTCGTCCTACGCGCGCGGTTTCCTCGGAGGTATGGAACGCCCCGACGTGGACTCCATCACCGGGTTGAGTCCCGTCATCTCCATTCAGCAGAAGACCACCACGGCAAACCCCCGCTCCACCGTCGGCACGACGACGGAGGTGTACGACTTTCTCCGCCTCCTCTACGCCCGGGGAAGCAATGCCTACTCCCCCGTCACCGGCAAAGAGATGGTGCGCTACGGCGAGGAGCAGATGTTGGACACGATTCTCGAGACCTTCGACGGACACAAAGTCTACATCCTCTCTCCCGTCGTCCGAGACCGCAAAGGACACTACGCAGAGTTGCTTGAGATGCTTCGGAAGAAAGGTTACCTCCAAGTCCGCATAGACGGGGAGATGAAAGACCTCGTGCCGGGGATGGCACTCTCCCGCTACAAAAACCACCGCGTGGAGGTCGTCGTCGATAAGCTCAGAGTGTCGCCCTCCGACCGCGAACGCATCCACGAGACACTCAAAACGGCACTCAAGCTCGGCAAAGACCTCATCCAAGTCTACGACCTCGACACAGGCGAAAAGAAGCATTTCTCCAAGAGTCTGATGGATCCCGACTCGGGTCTCAGCCTCGAAGAACCCGCACCGCATACTTTTTCTTTCAACTCCCCCATCGGATCCTGCCCCAAGTGCAAAGGTCTCGGCAAGGTACCCACGGCCGACACCTCGCGCATAATCCCCGACAAGTCCAAGTCCATACGCGACGGTGCCCTCGAACCACTCGGCAAATACCGGCAGAGTATGATATTCCTCCAGCTCGAAGCGATCGCGGAGCACCACGGGCTGAGCCTTGACGACCCCGTAGCAGAGTACGGCGACGATGTCCTCGACGACATTATGAACGGCGTCGATTACCCCCTTTGGGTCAAAAGAGCGGACACCGGCAAGCGGGAGAGACTATTCGCTTACGACGGACTTATTAATTATATCCGCAAGCTCGCCGAGGACGAAGAGTCTGTGAAAGCCCGTAAGTGGGCGGATCAGTTTCAGTCCTACACCGTCTGCCCGGTCTGTCACGGCAAACGCCTTAAGCCCGAAGCGCTCGCCTTCCGGATCGATGGCAAAGACATCGCTGAGGCAAGCCGGATGCCCCTTCCCGATCTCCTCGAGTGGGTCAAGACACTCTCGGAGAAAGTGGACGCGAGAAGGAAGGTCGTCGCCGTCGAGATCGTAAAGGAAATCGTGAGCCGGCTCGAGTTTCTCCTCGAAGTAGGTCTTGATTATCTCTCTCTTGACAGGGCTACGGGCTCGCTCTCGGGCGGTGAGATGCAACGCATTCGGCTCGCCACACAGCTCGGCAGTCGTCTCGTCAACGTCCTCTACATACTCGATGAGCCGAGCATCGGTCTCCACCAGAGGGACAACGACCGCCTTATACAGTCGATGAAGCTGCTCAGGGATCAAGGCAACTCGCTCCTTGTGGTCGAGCACGACAAAGAGATGATGCTGGCGGCGGATTATATCGTGGACTTGGGTCCCGGCGCCGGTCGGAAAGGCGGGCAGGTCATCTTCAGTGGCACGCCGGAGGAGATGCTTCGGACAGACACGCTCACGGCGCGGTACCTCAAAGGCGAGAAATCCATAGAGATTCCGCAGGAGAGACGGAAGGGGACGGGCGAGAAGCTCCGTCTCTTCGGCGCTTCGGGCAACAACCTCAAAGGCGAAACCCTTGAGATCCCCTTGGGTGTCTTTGTCTGCATCACGGGCGTGAGCGGTTCGGGCAAGAGTACCTACATCAACGATACCCTCTATCCCGCTCTCTCCAAGCACTTCTATCGCTCGCTCACGGAGCCGCTGCCGTATGAGCGGATAGAGGGCATCGAGCTGGTGGACAAAGTGGTGCAGGTGGATCAGTCCCCCATCGGGCGTATGCCCCGATCGAATCCCGCGACGTATACGGGTGTCTTCACCGACATACGTAACCTCTTCGTGGAGATGCCGGAGAGCAAAATCAGGGGTTACAAACCGGGGCGCTTCTCTTTCAACGTCAAAGGCGGCCGGTGCGAGACCTGCAAAGGCAACGGCTATAAGAAAGTGGAGATGAATTTTCTCCCCGACGTATACGTCCCCTGCGAGACCTGCAAGGGCAAGAGGTACAACCGCGAGACCCTCGAAGTGCGCTACAAAGGGAAGTCCATCTCCGACGTGCTGGATATGACGGTCAATCAGGCCGTGGAGTTTTTCGAGGGGCAGCCCAAGATTTTGCAAAAAATAAAAACCATCCAAGACGTGGGTCTCGGATACCTCAAGCTCGGGCAGGCCTCCAACACCCTCTCCGGCGGCGAGAGTCAGCGCATCAAGCTTGCCACAGAGCTCTCCAAGCGCGACACCGGCAAGACGATTTATTTCCTCGACGAACCCACCACGGGACTTCACTTCGAGGACATCCGTATGCTTCTCTCCATCCTCAACCGCCTCGTGGACAGAGGCAATACCGTCGTCGTCATCGAACACAATCTCGACGTCATCAAGGTGGCCGACTACCTCATAGATATCGGCCCCGACGGAGGGAAAGGGGGCGGACGCATCGTTTTCAGCGGTACGCCGGAAGAGCTTGCTCGAAGCGGTGCGGGCTACACCTCAAAGTACCTTGCTCCCGAGCTCGGGATGGACGCGGGTGCAGAAGACGAAGGAAAGCCCTAACTTTGCACGTACCGGGACGAAAGCGGGATACAGAGCGAAAAAAGTAAATGGTACAGACCGGGAAAAATGCGAGACCCGTACCAAGATTCAGCCCCCGGACAAGACCGAAAGAAAGCAGCCAACGAGACCGAAAGAACAGGCAGACAGGAAATGGAAAAAACGGAAGAATTGCTTCAAACCCTTAACTCCGAACAGCGCGCCGCCGTCGTCCACAGGGGCGGCGACAGTCTCATCCTTGCGGGTGCAGGCTCGGGCAAAACCCGTGTCCTCACTTCCAAGATCGCCTACCTCCTCGCTTCCGACCCTCAGCTGCACCCCTCTCAGATTCTTGCGCTCACGTTTACCCGCAAAGCGGCCGAAGAGATGCGCTCCCGTATCAGTAACCTCGTCGGCAGAGACCGTGCGCGGATGTTGCAGATGGGGACCTTTCACTCCGTCTTTGCCCGATGGCTCAGAGGCTACGCGAATCGGCTCGGATTCACGAGCGACTACGTCATCTACGATACTTCCGACTCCAAAAACGTCGTCAAAACCATCGTGCGGGAAATGAACCTCGATGAGAAGGTCTACAAGCCGGATGCCGTCTTCGGCATCATCTCCGGACGCAAGAATGACGGCACCTCACCTCAGGAGATGGCTGCCTCCAAAGACTGGTCGCTCTGGCTGAAAAAGAAGAAGCAGGAGATGATTCCCGCCATCTACGCCGAGTACGTGGCACGGTGCAGACGCAATGACGCGATGGATTTCGACGACCTGCTCCTGAATATGTACCGCCTTCTCGCCACCGAGAAAGACCTCCTTGCCGCGCTCCGTGGGCACTTCCGATTTATCCTCGTGGACGAGTATCAAGACACCAACTTCATCCAGGATGCCATTATCCAAAAGCTCAAAGGCCCCGGTACCGAGATCACCGTCGTCGGGGACGATGCCCAGAGTATCTACTCTTTCCGTGGTGCCGTCATAGATAACATCATCCGTTTCCAAAACCACTTCCCGGGTGCCAAGGTCTTCAAGCTCACGAAGAACTACCGCTCCACGGCGCGTATCGTCGACCTCGCCAACGGGGTGATCCAAAAGAACCGGACCCGCATCCCCAAGGACGTTGTTTCGGTCGGAGACAAAGGCGAGAAGAGTCTCCTTTTCAAAGCTTTCAGCGGTCGGGAAGAAGCGGAGATGGTGGCCTCCCAGATCGCCACGCTTCACCGTAAAGGTGTTCCTTACTCCGAGATCGCGATTCTGTACCGTACGAATAGGCAGAGCCGCCTCTTTGAGGACGAGCTCCGTCGCGCCCGCATCCCCAACCGGCTCTATGGCGGCATCTCTTTCTATGACCGCAAGGAGGTGAAGATGGTGATGGCCTACGTCCGTCTCATCATCAATCCCAAGGACGACGAGGCTTTTGTCCGCGTCTACAATTTCCCTGCCCGGGGCATCGGTGACGTGACTTTCGAGAAACTATCTGCCGTCGCCCGATCAGAAGGGCTCTCGCTCTATGAGGCGACCCAAGCTCCGCAGTCGCTCCTTCCCGTGATGAACCGCGGAACTATCGCCAAGATTACGGCCTTTGCGGACCTCATAGAGGGGCTTAAGGCAGAAAAAGAGACCCTGCCGCCCGACGAGTTCCTCAAGCTCGTGGTCCAAAGGAGCGGCATCGCCGACCTCTACGGCGACGACTCTTCGGACTCACAGGAAAGGATGGACAATATCCAGGAGCTTCTCTCTGCCGTGGCGGAGTATGTCCTCAGCCACGACGAAGAAGCGGACGAAATACCCTCCATAGAGCGTTTTGTCCAGGACATGGCGCTCGTCACGGATCAGGACACGGTTTCGGAGGAGGACACGGAGAGCGTCGCCTTGATGACGATGCACGGCTCGAAGGGACTCGAGTTCGGCTACGTCTTCCTTCCCGGTCTCGAGGACAAAATCATCCCGAGCGACAGGGCGGTCAATGAGGGCAACGAAGAGGAGGAGAGACGGCTCTTTTATGTCGCCCTCACCCGTGCCAAAAAGCGCTGCATCCTCAGTTTCGCCCTCGTGCGTGCCCTCAACGGGATGACGATGGACACGCACCCCTCCAAGTTTCTCCTCGAGCTGGATCCCGACCTCATCGAAGACACGACGGGACTTTTCTCCGGGCATTTCCGATCCGCACCCGATTTGCCGTTTCTCTCAGAGCCTAAGTGGCGCGGAAACGGGGTACGTACCGAGAAGGGCTCCGGAGTCCGTTCAGGATGGAAAAAGGTACAGACCGAAAAGATCTCCTCGGACAGACCAAAATCGGAAGGGAGCTCCGGAGGCGATTTCGAGGTCGGTGACCGTGTCCGGCACGCCACATTCGGAGACGGTACCGTCCTCGGCTTTGAGGACTCGGTCTCCGGGCTTAAGATCCAAATCGAGTTCGACGAGATGGGGACTAAAAATTTGATCCAAAAATACGCCAAGCTCACACCGATAGAATGAGACAATTTTTCTCTGCCCTCAAGCGTTTCCTTCCCCCTTACTTGGGATATGTGTCGGCAAACGTCTTTTTCAATATCCTTACGCCGCTCCTCAATCTCCTCGCCTTCTCGCTCATCGTCCCTATCTTGAGGGTGCTCTTCAAGATAGACGCACGTGCCGAGGCGCTGATCCCGTGGAGCGACGCTTTCGGTGGCGGGGCGGACGTGATGGCTGTGGTCCAAAATAACGCCAATTTCTACATCTCCCGCCTCATTGATCTCTACGGCGCCTCCAACGCGCTCATCGTCCTTGGCGCCTACCTCGTCGTCATCACCTTCCTTAAGGTCGGCTCCCAGTACGCGTCGCTTTTCTGTATGGTACCCGTCTCCACGGGGATAGTGCGGGACATCCGTAACGCCATCAACCGCAAGCTCCTCGAGCTGCCGCTCTCTTTCTTCTCCGAAGAGCGCAAAGGCGACATCATCGCCCGCATTACGGGGGACGTCAATGAGGTGGAGGCCTCTGTCGTCTCTTCGCTCGATATGCTCATCAAAAACCCGTTGATGATCCTCATTTCGCTCGTGGCAATGATTGTCATCAGTTGGCAACTGACGCTTTTCGTCCTTATCCTCCTCCCCGTTGCGGGCTTCATTATGGGCACCGTCGGCAAGACCCTGAAGAGGAGTTCCTTTGAGGGACAGAATAAGTGGGGCTTCCTGATCTCCATCATCGAAGAGACCCTTGGCGGTCTCCGCGTCATCAAGGCGTTTCGCGCCGAAGGGGCTATGGCAGAAAGGTTCGAGCGTCACAACGAAGAGTTTCGCGGCATCTCAAACCGCATCTTCCGCAGGCTTCAGCTCGCCCACCCGATGAGTGAGTTCCTCGGCACTGCCGCCATTGCCGTCGTGCTGTGGTATGGTGGTTCGCTTATACTCGAGGGTGGGAGCGGATTGGACGCGTCGACCTTCATCTACTACATCGTTATATTCTACTCCATCATCAATCCTGCCAAGGAGTTCTCCAAGGGGGTCTACACCGTGCGTCGCGGTATGGCCTCCATCGAGCGTGTGGATAAAATCCTTTTGGCAAAAAACACGCTCCTTGAGCCGGAGCTTCCCGAGCCTGTGGTCTTCCAAAAAGAGATAGCCTTCCGGGACGTCTCTTTCCGCTACGGCGAGCCGTGGGTACTGGAGGACATCAACCTCGTCATCCCCAAAGGCAAGACTGTGGCCGTCGTCGGGGAGAGCGGGGGCGGAAAGAGTACCCTCGTCGACCTCATACCCCGCTTTTACGACGTGACGGAAGGGACCATTGAAATCGACGGAGTGGACATCCGGCGTTTTTGCACCTCGGATCTCCGAGCCCTGATGGGTAATGTGAACCAGGAGGCCATCCTCTTCAACGACACCATCCGCGCCAATATTGCTTTCGGGAAACCCTCTGCCACGGAAGACGAAATCATTGCCGCTGCCAAAGCCGCCAACGCCCACGACTTCATTATGGAGATGCCCAAAGGCTACGACACCAATATCGGAGACCGCGGGGGCAAACTCTCCGGCGGACAGCGTCAGCGCCTCTCCATAGCCCGCGCCCTCCTCAAAGACCCCGAGATCCTTATCCTTGACGAAGCCACCTCTGCCCTCGACACGATGAGCGAAAGGCTGGTGCAGGAGGCGCTCGAGAAACTGATGCGGGGACGCACCACCATCGTCATCGCACACCGCCTCTCCACCATCACGGGCGCCGACCAAATCGTCGTCCTCCACGAAGGCCGTATCGTCGAGACCGGCACCCACTCCGAGCTCCTCGCCCTCGGCGGTCGCTACGCCCGCCTCGTAAGGATGCAGGAGGTGAAGTAACCGCTTTTCTGCCCTTAGGGGCAGCTCCTTTTCCGGTACGTACCGAGGCGATTGTCCCGGTACGTGTCTCGTCTTACGCACATACAGACCAAGAAAATCTTCTCGGTCTGTACCGGATTGGTCGGTAGTTAGCAGCGAGGAATGAGTAGTGACGCCTTTATTCTTCGACTTCTGCACAGGTCGTGGCCTGTGCCTCCTCGCTTCTATGGCTGACTGCAGACTACCCAGTAGTCGGTATTTTGGAGCTTGTGTGGGGCGAGTGTCGTCGTTTCTTGCTACTTTTGTGCCGTAAAAATCTAAAACAAACTCCTCTGTTTTCCCCGAAATGCACGATGCCACTGCGCTTAAGGGGGGAGATACAGGCCACCAAAAGCACATCAATCCTAAAATATGCTGAAGAAAGACCTATTCTTTAAGACAGCCCTTTTTGCACTCTTTTCCCTTCTTTTCGCAGGGACGGCTCTGTGTAGCTATGCGCAAGGTCCGGGCGAAACCCTTCGGGTCATCGTCCTCGAGAAATCGACCGACGAACCGATCCCCGGCGTATTCATCAAACACGGTCGGGCCGTCTACTCCACCGACGTCTCCGGCACCGCCCTCCTCAAGTCCGTCTCGGGAGGAACTGTGACCCTTTCGCTCCGAGCCATGGGGTACCGCGAGGTGAGTGGAAAGACCTTTTCTTACCAGGCCGGCAAACCCCTCACAATCCGACTCTCGCCCCTCGTGGAGATGCTCGGCGGCGTGACTGTGGAGACGATTAAAAGGCACTCTTCCCTTACCCAGCAGGTTTCGACGCTGAGCGACAAGGAGCTTGAGAGCAAGACCAGCGTTTCCGTGGCGAAGCTTCTGGAGACACTGCCCGGTGTGAGCAGCATTTCCACCGGGGGTACGATAGCCAAGCCCGTGATACAGGGGATGTACGGCAGCCGTATCCTCCTCATCAATAACGGCGTCAAACTGGAGAGCCAGTCCTGGGGCGACGATCACGCCCCTGAGATTGACCACACCGGTGCCAACATAGTGGAGGTGATTAAAGGTGCCGAGTCCATACGCTACGGTTA
Organism: Bacteroidales bacterium; assembly: GCA_004555765.1. GTDB lineage: Bacteria > Bacteroidota > Bacteroidia > Bacteroidales > Porphyromonadaceae > Porphyromonas_A. Next base: position 5,515 of record SFHG01000043.1, on the reverse strand, counting down.
TGGCGCAGTGGGAGGTGTGGTACTCTTTAATCAGGCTCCGCTCCCCTTCGGACACGACCGCCTTTTTGTGCGGGGCAAAGCCAACCTTGGCTACGACACCAACGCGCGCGGGTACGACGGTTCGGCAACGGTGGAAGCGGGCTACAAAGACTTCGGCATCCGTCTGCACGGGCTGTATCAGCGCGCCGGAGACTACACGACGCCGAAGTATGTACTCAATAACACCGGTTTCAATAACATCAGTTTCTCCGGACTTTTCGGGTGGCAGGGCGAGCGTCTCTCGGCTTCCGTCTACTCCTCCCTCTATTATTCGCGCATGGGGATCTACTACGGCAGTCAGATCTCGGACGTGAACCAGCTTCTCGCCCGTTTCGAGAAAGGAAGGCCGGGGGAAGAGACCGTCAGACCTTTTTCCTACGACCTCGACCCGCCTTTCCAGCAGACCCAGCACTTCACGCTCAAGGGAGAAGTCAAGTGGCTGATCACGAAGATGCACCACCTCTCGCTTAAGTTCTCCTTTCAGGACAACCTCAGGCAGGAGTTCGAGAATCGCAAGCAGCTCAAGTACAGCTTGCTCCCTGTCCAGGATCTGGAACTGAGGACATACAGTGGCGACCTCATTTGGAACGGCAGGTGGAATCTCTTCGATATGGCGACGCAGGCGGGCGTGAACGGGACTTATCAGTACAACTACAACTTCCCCGGCACGAAGCAACCCGCTTTCATCCCCAATTACGCCGCCCTCACCCTCGGCGCCTTTGTCCTCCAGACGGCTCAGATAGGCAAGCTCCAAGCCTCTGCCGGTATGCGGTACGACTTCCGTGCCATGGACGTGAATGGCTATACCAGTCTTCTGAGCTACAAGTATTACAATGACTTCAAGCTCTTCTTTAACTTCACGGCCAACGTCGCGGCGCACTACGAATTCAACGAAAACTGGGACGCACGTCTCAACCTCGGACTCGCCTGGAGACCGCCCGATGTCAATGAACTCTACTCCGCCGGACTCAACCACGGCATCTATTGGGTTGTGGGTAATAAAGATCTCTCCGCCGAGCAGGGCTTCAAAGGCGTACTCGGTGCCCGCTACCGCAACTCTTGGGTCTCTGTCGAGCCCTCCCTCTTTTACCAAAGGGTGAATAACTACATCTACGACGCTTTGGGGCAGGGGACGGAGCGTTTCCACAACCACCCGAGCGGGAAGTATCCGCAGTTCGTCTTCGAGCAGGACGACGCCCGTTTCTTTGGTGGCGACCTTATGGCCGTCGTTCAACCCCTCCAAGGACTCTCCGTGACCGGCAAAGGAGAGTGGATTGCCGCCCGCAACCTCACTCAGGACGCGTGGATGCCTTTTATGCCCTCGGATCGTTACACCCTGCAAGGTGCGTATGAGCGTGCGTTCGGCAAGGACGACAGGTGGAAAGCCTCCCTTTCTCTCGAAGGTATCTTCGTCACCAAGCAGACCCGTTTCGACCCTTCCAAAGACCTCGTGGCAGAGACGCCACCGGCTTACTTCCTCCTTAATTGCGTCGCCGAGGCCGGCTACGACTTCGGGAGCGGTCGCTCCGTCAAACTGATGCTTGTGGGCGACAACATCCTCAATAGGGAGTACAAAGAGTACACCGACCGTTTTCGCTACTACGCTCACGCGATGGGAGCACGTTTTTCGCTTCGTACGCTGATCAACTTCTGATACAGACCAAGAAGATCTTCCCCGGGGTGCGGTCGGGGCTGAAGGTTCGGTCAGCCCCGGAGCATATCCCCCGGTACCTGCAAGATTTTCCTTTCCAGGGCTAAGACAAAGCCCCATTTTTCGGACTAAAAAAGATACAATAGGACACACTATGAATAAATACCTATCCGTTTTGGCTCTTCCGGCTCTTACCGTGTTGCTCTTCGGGTGCTCCCAGGAGCGCACGATAGAGATGATGAGGACTCTTGTGGCTGCACCCTCTGCGACGATAGAACGCGATGTCAAGGGGCACGAAATGATTTCCTCCATACAGGCTGTGCTTCATTATGCGCTCCCGGTTTATTATGATTCTGGCGACAATGTGTATTTCGTCTACGGCATATCCTCCAAACCCACCCCTTTTCCCCTCTATCAGGAGATAGACATCAAAAAGGACGATTCCGGGAACCTCGTCATCACGAGCGATCGCAAGGCTTTTGATGTGATCAAAGGGGAGAATGTCTTCTATGGATTGGAGCTGAAGTACTTTGATGTGAATGGTCAGCTTATCAATCACCAGTTCTCCACATTTGATCCTCTTGATTTTGATGCCTCGACGATTGAGCAACACCAGACTTTCTTTACGCTCCAAAATTACTCCCTCGATCGTCTCCCCCTGACCTACCCGATGACACTCGACAGCCTCTACATCGACGACTTTTTCCTCTCCAGAGAAGGCGGCAAGCCGGTAAAAGCCGGGTTTACCTCTCCTTCTGTCGTCTATCTGCCGGAGGATTACGAACCGGGGACGCTGATGTACGACAAGAGTCGGGCACTTCTCGCCTCCGATGCCGTGATGACTCAAAAGGTCACAGAGGTGTACACGGATCCTTCCGACGGCAAAAAGTACAGGCTCTACGAGACTCTCGAGCAACCGGAGCTGATAAAAAAGACGAGAGAACTCTTCTCCTATGAGTATCGCGACACCGATCCCGTGGACGAGCCACTCGGCAAAACAATCGCCAACGATGACCTCCCCGATTACGACGAGACCACACACCGCTCCAAGGGAACTTTCCGCTCGCGCCTCAAATACCCCGTCTCCCGTCTCCGCATCGACCGCAGACTGGAACCCGGTCAGCCGCTCGACGCCTTGGGATTCAAAGGCATTATGCAGTTCAAGCGCAAAAACGTCTGCTTCCAAATGCGCGTGTCCATCTGCCATATTCTCTCCGATAGTCCTTACCACCGCCGCCCTGCCACGGGCGAGTGGCGTAGCGGTAAGTACGATAATAGGGGCAGCCAGCCGTCCGTACACGCTTCCGACAATCCGGGAGAGTCTTGGAATAACTACGACCTTGATTTCCCGATTCCTTTTCGGGTTATAGCCGATGCGGACGACCCACGGGATGTCTTCAAGCAGGACCTTCTGAGATACTATACCGATGTACCCGGAGATATCGACAAAATCCTCAGCGATGATGACGAAGTCGTGAACCGGTATTTCAGACGCCTCTATTTTGGACAACCACCTTTCAAAATGTAAATTATCCAGCTATGACGACCAGAAATAAAAACATCCTTTTAGGCCTTTCTCTCGCCCTTTTCCTTCCGCTTGGCGGGTGTCGGGAGTTCGTGTTCGGCAAAATCGTCATCCCGGACGACGAAAACCCCCTCACTACCAAGAAAGTCCCCCGAACAGGTGCCGAAGTCTACTTTAAAGACCATCCTCCCGTGGTCACGGAGACAATCCAAAACCCGGATCCCGACGGAGCTTTTAATGACTGGGCGACCTGCCTCGTCATGATCAAGGAAGGACACACCCATGGCGGAGGTAAGATGCACGGAAATTACGTCTACTCGGTTGCTCCCTGGAAACAGGAGGAATTTGCAATTGTGAGGAATACCGCTTCCGGTCTTCCCTCGGTCGACATCGACAATAAGTCTACCCAGACCGGTCTTGAAGCGATACGCGACATAGAGGGACCCGAGTACTTCAGAGTCATGGGCGGCACGCGTCAGCTTTGGGGCCTCTGTCTCTATTTTTATGACAAAGAAGGCAACCTCATAAACGACAAAATTCTCAAACAGTCCGACCGGTACCAAATATTCTTTACCATCAGTGAAGCGGACTCCGAAGGCAATCCTTCCGAAGTCTTGGACTGCAGGTGGCGCGGGGATGAAGATACGTCGGGATTTGATTGGAAGAAAGGAAAAGAAGGCTGGCCACCCGGCTCTTACCCGAAGTCCGACCCTGTCCCCTCTCCACTCTTTGAGAATATGAAGACGTATGAGGAGCGAGCCGCCTTTACGCCCGAACTCTTCGAGTACACCTATCGCGACACTTGGACGCACGAAGATATGAACGACGGTGTCCGCGAACTCTTTAATCTCCGACTCCTGCCGCCTTTGACAAAGGACTCCTACAAGTCTACGGACTCTCCCTACGATGTCGACTGTGTCGGACTAAAGGGACACCTAAAGTTCGACTTCATCGATATTGACCATCTTGACCCACACTGTGAGTGGCCGATAAGTCCGCTTACCAATGGCAAGAATCATTTGAGGTGTACGCACCTTCTGCCTTTATTTCATCTCTCTGTCCGTGTGATGAAGTGCGCAGAGGGAACCAAAGCCCAAAGGTCGTCTCCGTCTGACTACAGTCTCAGCCGAAAGGTCTGTGATCCCTATTATGCACCCGGACCACAGTGGAAAGAAATTATCCGATTCAATATCCCCGTCAAGGAATACACAATCATCTACGATAGCGACCCCACGGCTCCGGATCCTTACGAACCCTATTATTGGCACATGGCCATGGAACTCAAACTTTCACCTTTTGAAGCCTACAAAGCGGCACATAACGTCCGGATTCACTCTTCGGACGGTTCGGGAGGCGAAGGCTTCGGTAGCTGGTTCCTCTGAGAGTCCCTATTTCTCGGATTTTAGATAACACGCATAAAACGAAAATCCAATAACACCAACAGATACCCCTACTATGAACACCCTACCCCAAACGACTTTGGCACTCCTTGTTTCATCCTTCCTCATTGCCTCCTGTGGGGGACAGATAGAAAAGAACAATGGAGTGGTAACAAAAGAAGAGGTACATGCGCTTGACCACCTCGTAATCTCCGAGGTCTTTTATATCGGCACTTGGACGGATGCCTCAGAGCGAACGTACCTCGACGATGGAGAAAAGGTTACGGAAAAAATCCCCGCACAAAAGTACGGTCAGAATGACTCCTATATCAGGATCGCCAATCCTACAAACGAAGTGAAGTACTTAGACGGCTTGGCACTCGGAATCTGTTCCCTTAATCCCGCTCAATCTTTGAGCTTCAAGACTCCTTCCGATGACTTCACGAAGGATAAAGTCGGTGTCTCACACCTCGTGATGTTTCCCGGATCAGGTAAGGATCACCCGATTAAGCCCGGCGAGAGCATCCTCCTGGCCGCGGCTGCCCAAAACCACAAACTGGAATTTGTGATTCAATCCGAAGACGAAGACAGCCGCCCCGGTAATCCCAATTCTTTTGACCTCTCAAAAGCAGACTGGGAGTGGCTCTCAGAGCGCTATACGGAAGCCGACCGTATTGATTACTTCACCTATCGTCTTGACAATAAACAGGTCAAAAATATGATCCAAATACTTCCCGAAGATGATGAAACCGATCACTTTGAGGTCGATCAAAATTTGCACGGGTTGGTTCTTCTCGATCTCAAGACGCTTAATGGAGGCGTCCCGGAAGCTATAAAAGAAGCGCTAACAGCCGATGGATCCGAGTACACCAAAACATTCTCTGTAAGCAATACCGGAAGTCAGTCCGGTCATCACTCGCA
>SFHG01000042.1 GCA_004555765.1 Bacteroidales bacterium | reverse complement strand
GGAAGTGGGTTTGCCGTGGTGGAGGCTTTGGTCTCTTCCTTTTGACAGCCTACCCCGTAGGACCCAAAGATACGTGCTGTCGAATAGTCTCAGACACGGCCCCGGTGATGTCTGGTCACCTCTCGGGGCTATGTTCGGACGGTCTCGGTGATGTCTGGTCGCCTCTCGCGGGCTATGTTCGGACGGCTTCGATGATGTCTGGTCACCTCTCGGGGGTATGTCCGGACAGCTTCGGCGATGTGTCGGGTCGCCTCTCGCGGGCTATGTCCGGACGGCTTCGGTGATGTCTGGTCACCTCTCGGGACTATGTTCGGACAGCCCCAGTGATGTCGAGTCGCCTCGGTCAGCGTCAGCGCTCCACCAGCACTCCCCGGACCATCCGTAGCCATCCACGGGTGTTCCCCGGACTCTGTCGGACGACATAGATCAGGCAGTCTTTTGGGAAAGAGCAGTAAGCGTCTTTCGGTGGCAATATCTCTCGCATTGGACAGAGAGGTCATAGCCGAGGAGTGCGCCGAGAATAAAGTCCTCTTCCGGGGAGAGAGCCGTAATGGGGTTCTTTACCAAAATCCGAATCGCTTGCAAACACTCGGCTTTTCCGAAAAATAGATTCAGCCTGATCCCTTTACCAATTGGCTTGACGATATAAGAGATGCCGTGGTGTCCCAATAGTCGCTCTGCGTAAGAGAGGTATCTACGGTTACAGGTGAATAGCACCAGTGGGCGAACCCCTTTCTGATAGAGGTAAATCTGTTCGGCCAAAACCTTTATCGGCGCCGGCAAGAGTCCTTCTTTGGGCATATACAAATCAGGCTGTCGCACGCTCAATGCCTGAGAGCCAGTTATCGATCCGGGCCTCTGTCTGCCCGCTTTCGTTGTCTTCGTCAAGGGGAAGGCCGACGAACATATTGTCTATGACGGCTTCGCTGTCGTCATACATATACCCGTCAGTAGGCGTGTGACCGACTACTTTTGCCCCCGCATCGGTGACTGCGTCAAAGAGTGCACGCATCCCTCCACAGAATGTGTCGGGGTAGGACTCCGCATCTCCACACCCGAAGAGAGCGACCTTCTTGCCTGAAAGACCTGTTTTTTTCAAAAGCTCCACACCATCATACCAGTCATCCTGCATTTCGCCGGATCCCCATGTGGAGGTTCCGAGGAAAAGAGTTGGGCAGTCGCGAAAGGTTTCCTCTGTCGCATTTTTGATGTCGACGGCTTCGGCTCCAATCTTTCGGGCGATAGTTTCGGCGATGCCTTTGCAAGTGCCGGTGGATGAACCATAGATTACGATAGCATTCTTCATAGTTTTTATTCTGTCTAAATGTTAGAAATTTGTTACGGACAAAGTTAAAGAGGATCGGAGCGGTGTACAATACCCACTCCTTGGGAGCAAGAAGGCGTGTTGCTTCCTCAAATTGATTTCACAGAGAAGAGATTGCAAATGTCCTGTTATGATGTCGGATCACTTTATTTGAGACGTCGTATTTCCTCGAATAGGACGACCTATTTACCCGAATAGGTCGTCCTATTTGCCCGAGACCCTCGTCCTATTCGTCCGAATTAGTCGACTAATTTTCCGGATTAGTCGACTAATTTCCTGGATTTAGTCGACTAATTTTTCGGAACAGTCGACTAATTTCCGGGAATAGGTCGACCTTTTCGCCCGAAACCCCCGGGCCTTTTTGCTCGAGACCCTCGACCTATTTACCCGAATAGGTCGACCTATTTCCCCGAATAGGTCGACCTATTCACCCGAATATGTCGACCTATTTTTACCGCTCTGATAGGACAACCATTTGAGACCTCTATCAGGGGGTGAACCTGCCCACGACCGGACGGTCATAAAAATGCCCCTAAACATAGGTATTTCTTACTTCAACGATAACTTTTACCTTTGCAGACAAATAAACACGCCACGCAGTCAGACACAGAAGTGAAAGACCGCGGACAATAGTCACCATAAACAGATATTTTCCTATGAACCGAAAACACCTTATCATTTACCTCTTAAGTCTCCTTTTGCCCGTCTGCAATGCGGCTGCTCAGAGTGCCTTTGGCGGAAAAATCCTTGAAAAGCATTACGGTCGAGTTGTGGTTGGGGGCTTAGTCTCTGCGTGGTACGATACGGATGCCAAGAATAAGTCGTTTGCCATAGAACCGGAAATCGGGTATCTCTTTACTGACGATTGGGGTTTGGGCATCAAGCTCGGGTACGCTTACAGCGACGCGATGCCGGGACATAACGTCATGGTTTCCCCGTTTGTGAGGTATTACTATTTCCACAAAGAGCCGTTTAACTTATACCTGGACGGAGGTATAGGTTGGAATGCAAGAGTGAGTCGGGGAGCGGAGACGTGGCACGGTTTTGAGGCGGGGGTTCGTCCCGGAGCCTGTGTGGACTTGACCGAAGGTCTCTGTCTCTGTTTGCGCTTCGGTTTTGTCGGATACCGTAGGAATTTTGACCACGGCGAGGAAGAAGGATTGAGTCCTTCCGGATTCGGGATACGCTTTGCGCCGGAAGAGCTCTCGTTGGGGCTGGAGCTTGAATTTTAAGAGGATGCCGTTATTCGCTCATCTGCTTTTTAGGGCGGAGAAGACAGCTGGAGCGAGAGGGCAGAAAAAACAGCGGAAAGGCTCGCAGTACCGACCGTAGAGTTGGAGCATCTTCTGGGTGTCTGCGGCAGTGTGTGCGGCAAAGCCGTTTTTCTCAAATAGACGGACGAAACGGTTGCTCTCGGGCGGTAATTCTTCGTAGTATTCGAGGGCTTCCCGTGACTTCTCCCGGTTGCCGGTCTTTTGGCTGTAAAGATAAGAGACGGGCAAAACGGCATTGATGAGAAGAGAGTGGATCGTACTTATGCCGATGCCGCCCAAAGCCTTGGGGTAGGACTGCCCGAAGTCGATGTGCGTGCGCCAATAGACGGATGGAGCGACGGCAAGGAGCTCTTTTGCCTTCTCAAAATCACAGGCCGACATCGCTTCACTCAGTGCGTCCTCGCGGCAGATAATCTGTGCGGCGATGGCAAGGATTCGAGCCGGATAGGCGGGGGGACGGACACGGAGCTTTTGGAAAATCCCTCCGGAGACGGGCGCGAGATCGAACTTGGTTCGATAAAAAGCATACTGCTCCGAGAGCTCTGCTTCGTACGCGTCTCTCGGTGTGGACGACAGAAGTCCGCCTTGTCCCAAGAGAATGCTCTCAATAGCTCCCCGGTCGGAAGCATGTTTGCGAAGGACTCGGAGAGGGGTGGCGCTTGCGACGAGCTCCATCACTTCGTTATTCCGGTGGGCACCGAGGTACCGCATTAGAAGCCGGTAAAAGAGTTCGTGGAAATCCTTTTGGTCTCCGTTTCGGGTCAACTTTTCCTCAATCCTTTCGATTAAAAGCGGTTCTGTGAGGGAGCGTAGCGAGTAGGGGGAGATGTAGGAGAGCTCCGGCGTGCACCGTAGGGCTTTGGTGCTTACATCCAGTTCGTCCAAGCGGTTCCGGATCCGCTCCTGAATGGTGAGGACAGCGGTGGGGACGGATTCTCCGAGGCTGTTGTGTACTTCGCAGTCGTCAGAGAGGACGACGTGAAGGATGACGCGGTCATACCTCGGGTCGCGTTCGTGCCTGTGAGCTGTCCAGTCTGAACTCTTGAGGTGCATCTCCACGGAGCCTACCCAGATGAAGTCCCCGCGCCGTACTTTTGCCAAAGAGAAGTCGGGACCGTCGCCCTCATTATACCGACCGACATCAAGGACTTCAAGGGGTTCTCCGTCCAGCGTGACCTCCTCGAAGAGTCGGTTTCTCCATATATAATGCAGTACGGCTTCCCTCATCCCGGGTAGTCCTTATTCTCTCTCCATCTCGGCAGCGAGATACTTCGCTGTGTAGGAGCCTTTGGCTTTAAGTAACCCTCTGAGCGGACCGGAGTAAACGACGTGTCCGCCGTCCTTGTCCCCGCCTTCGGGACCAAGGTCAATGACGAAGTCCGCACACTTGATGACGGTGAGGTTATGCTCGACAATGACCACGGTGTGACCGTACCGGATGAGGGCATTAAATGAGTCCATCAAGACCTTGATGTCGTTGGTGTGAAGTCCGGTAGTGGGCTCGTCGAAGATGAAGAGCGTACTCTTCTTGTTTTCGCCTTGGAGGTAGGAGGCAAGTTTGAGCCTCTGCGTCTCTCCGCCGGAGAGTGAGCTGGAGTTTTGCCCCAAGCGGACGTAGCCGAGACCGACGTCCTGGAGTACGCCGAGGGATTGAGCGACAGACTCGGCTATGGTCTCGGGGTAGACTTTTGCTTCAGCAGAAGCGCGGAAGAAATCGACCGCCTCATTCACGGTCATCTCGAGAATATCGTAGATGTTTTTGCCGTTGTAGGTCACTTCGAGGATTTCGTCCTGAAAGCGCTTGCCGTGGCACTCTTCGCACTCTATCTGGAGGTCGGCCATAAACTGCATCTCGACGGTGATAACGCCTTCGCCCTTGCAGTACTCGCACCGACCGCCCTCCTTATTGAAGGAAAAATACTGTGCCGTGTAGCCCATCTGCTTTGAGAGAGGCTGAAGCGACATAATATCCCTAATAAGGTCATACGCCCCTATGTAGGTGACGGGGTTGGATCTCGTACTCTTGCCGAGTGCGTCTTGATCCACGTACTCGACATTCTGTACTTTATTTAGGTCAAAAAGCACCTCCTTGGCACCCACTGCAGACGGAGAGGAATGGTTGAGCTGCTTGCGGACGCTTTCGTAGAGAATATCGCGCATCAAGGTACTCTTACCCGATCCGGAAACACCGGTAACGACCGTGATGGCCCGGAGGGGAATTTGGACATCGATGTCTTTGAGGTTATTCTTATACCCGCCTTTGATTTCAATCTCTCCGTGATTAAGTGCCCGCCTCTTTGGTGTGGGGAGCTTGAGCCTCCCCGTGAGGTACTCCACGGTATAGGAAGTTCCTTTGGGGGCACCCGCCATCTCCCCCGGCGTGCCATAGTAGACGATTTCGCCCCCATGCTCACCGGCTTCGGGACCGATATCGATGACGAGGTCGGCTGATCGGATGACCTCTTCGTCATGCTCCACGACGACGACAGTATTGCCGGCATCGGTGAGCCGGCGCATAATGTCTATGAGCAAATGAGTGTCTCTGGGGTGAAGCCCCGTTGTGGGTTCATCCAGGACGTAAAGCGATCCGATGAGCCCGCCGGAGAGGGATTTGGCAAGGGCTATCCTCTGGCTCTCACCTCCTGAAAGGGTGCCTGCCACGCGGTTGAGCTTCAGATAGCCGAGACCTATGTCGTCAAGGAATCCGATGCGCCGTCTCAGTTCGCAAAGAAGACGTTCGCCGGCCTTGAAGTCTTCCTCGGGCAAGGAGAAATCCTCGAACCACTTCCTAAGCTCGGAGACAGGCATTTCGACTAATTGCCCGATGTCCTTCCCGCCTACTTTTACGTAAAAAGCTTCTTTCCGCAGTCTTTTACCCTTGCACGTCGGGCAAGTCGATTTGCCGCGAAAGCGGGCGAGCATGATGCGGAAGTGCATCTTGTGCGTATTCTGCTCCAAGTGCTTGAAGAAGGCATTGATGCCGTACACTTCTCCCGGGATGCCGTCCCAGAGAAGTGCTTTTTGCTCTTCGGTCAAGTCCTTGTAGGGCCGGTGTACGGGGAAATCGTAGCCCGCTGTGTCTGCGATGAAACGTTTCTGCCACATACTCATCTTCGGTCCGCGCCAAGGGAGGACACACTCCTCGTAAAGGGAGAGGGATTTGTCGGCTATGACCCGGTCTTCGTCGATGCCCATCACCATACTGTAGCCTTCGCACGTGGGGCAGGCACCGACGGAGCTATTGAAAGAAAAAAGCTTGTCTGTAGGCTCCTCAAATGTGATCCCGTCCGCCTCGAAGCGGTCGTTAAAGACTTTTTCTCCCCCTGTCCATTTGACGAGACACTCGCCACGCCCTTCGAAAAATGCCGTCTCCACAGAGTCCCCGATTCTCGAGAGTGTGGCTTCACTCTCTGCATCTGCCCGCACGCGGTCGATGACGAGATAAAGTCCGCTTTTCTTCTCCCTATCAATGCTTTTGCGCTCAAGGAAATCACTGATGCGGACGGCTTCTCCGTCTTTGAGGATGCGGACGTAGCCGTTGGCGAGCTGGAGCTGTAAGTGATCCGCAAGCGGTCTGCCCCTCGGGACAAACATAGGCGCGCAGATCATCACAGCCTCTCCTGCCGGTAGCGAACCGATGAATGCGGTGACATCCGCCGTCGTCTGTCTCTTGACCTCCTCTCCGCTTACGGGGCTGAACGTGTGTCCTACCCTTGCAAAAAACATCCTCAAGTAGTCGTACACCTCGGAAGTGGTACCCACGGTGGAGCGGGGAGACCGGTTCGTGATGCGCTGTTGGATCGCTATGGCGGGAGGGATGCCTATGATGTGGTCTGCTTCCGGCTTCTTCATCTTGCTGACGAACTGCCGTGCATACACGCTGAGACTTTCCACATAGCGTCTCTGACCCTCCGCATAGAGGGTATCAAAGGCAAGGGAACTCTTGCCACTTCCGCTGAGACCGGAGATGACTACCAGTTTATTACGGGGTATTTTTACGGAGATGTTCTTCAGGTTATTCACCCGAACACCATCCAATTCTATATATTCGTCTTGTTTCATTGTCTGTCGTTTTGACACATAAAGGTACCCAAAATACAGAATGAGACCTATCCCCATTTACCCTCATCCGAACTTGCGGGGATACAGGTCGGAAAGATCATCTTGGTCGTACAGAGCTTTTGGCCTATGTCGAACCGAGCTGATTGTCTCGGTCTGTATGAGAAATGATCGAAGTTTTTAGTCCGTATTTCTTGGCACTAACCCGAACTATTTATTAACTTTGTGTTTGATTTAACGATGAGTAAGAATAAGACGGCCAAGTTTGCCGAGTTAAAAGTCCTCCCCAACGTATATGAGTACCCTTACAGGTCTCTGAAATCGGGAGAAGTCTTTCCGCACAAAGGGCATTGGGGTTCCGAGGTTTTCGGCAATGAAAACCCGATTGTCCTCGAGCTCGGGTGTGGAAAGGGAGAGTATACTGTGGGGCTGGCCGAGCGCTTCCCTGACAAAAACTTCGTCGGCATCGACATCAAAGGCAACAGGATTTGGACCGGTGCCAAAGATGCGTTTAATAAAGGTCTGAAAAATGCCTTTTTCCTACGAACGGAGATAGAGTTATTGGCTCATTTCTTCGAGCGGGGAGAGGTCGACGAGATCTGGATCACATTCCCCGACCCTCAGATGAAGAAAGTACACAAGAGACTAACCTCGGTGGACTTCTTGAAGCTGTACCGCAGCTTGGCAAAAGAAGAGGGGAAAGTGCATCTGAAGACGGACTCGCCTTTCCTCTACACGTACACGAAAGCCGTAGTCTTGGAGAATGGCTTGACCCTCCTAAGCGATATTGTGGATGTCCACGAAGAGGGTGGGGCTCGCGGTCCGCTCCAAGAGATAAGGACCTACTACGAGAATCAATGGATCGGCAGAGGGCTGACGATAAAATACCTCTCTTTCGCTTTGAATGAGAAAGTCGACGGAGCCGTGGAACCCGACGTCGAAATAGAATTTGACACCTATCGCAGTTTCGGGCGAAATTACTCCTCCCTCGCTGCGAGTGAAAAGATAGGAACAGAAATCAAACCATGACAGAAAAGCAACAGCTGTACCCGCAGCTTATCATAGATGCCCTCAAAAGCGTCCGTTACCCGGGCGAAGAGGGAAACATTGTCTCAGGAGGTATGCTCCAAGACGACATCCGGATTTCGGGTAACCAAGTGACTTTTTCCATCCGGTTCAAGAAAGCCAAAGACCCCTTCTACAAATCAATTCTAAAGGCTTCCGAAGCAGCGTTGAAGCGGGAAATAGGACCGCACGTAGACGTGGCGATTACACCGCTTTTCCCCGAAGTCCCACAAAGCCAGGCTCAGGAAGCGGAACAACCGCTCTCGGGCGTGAAAAACATCATCGCCGTATCAAGCGGTAAAGGCGGGGTGGGTAAGAGCACCATCACGACGAACCTCGCCGTAGCGCTTGCACAGATGGGGTACAAAGTCGGACTCCTTGATGCCGACATTTACGGTCCGAGTATTCCAAGAATGATGAACGTCGAAGAGGCGCGTCCGGTACTTGTCACTGTGGGCAATAAGGAACTCATCGATCCCGTGCTTAATTATGGCGTAAAGATGCTCAGCATCGGGTTCTTTGTCCAAAAGGAGAATGCCATCATCTGGCGTGGATCGATGGCTTCCAATGCCATCGGTCAGCTGATACGGGAAGGTAACTGGGGCGAGCTTGATTTTCTCCTCGTGGATCTTCCTCCAGGCACGAGCGACATCCACCTCACGCTGATCCAGACGCTCGGCATTACCGGAGCCATAGTCGTGACGACCCCTCAGAGTGTATCCACGGATGACGCACGTAAGGGTATCTCGATGTTCCAGGACGAGAAAATAAATGTACCGGTTCTTGGTGTGGTGGAGAATATGAGCTGGTTTACGCCTGCCGAGCTTCCGGATAACAAGTATTTCATTTTCGGGGAAGGTGGCGGACGCAGATTGGCCGAAGAGACCGGCACGAAGCTCCTGGCTCAGATTCCGCTCGTACAAAGCGTACGCGAAGCTGCGGACAAGGGTGCCCCCATCGCCCTGAATACGGAGACCATCATGGGCATAGCTTTCGGCGAACTTGCAGAGAGACTCGTCGAAGCCGTGAACGAGAGAAATGCGACGCTCGCCCCCACCCATAAAGTGGAAGTAAACGTAAAGTAAAGAGAAAACTATTCCTGTATAAACCGCTTAATCAACTCTAAAAAACCACATTATCGAGTATGAAAGCCTCAGGTGTCAAAACTCCCGGAAGAAAATCGATTTTCGAGTACATAGCAGGGCTCAATTCTTCGGCATACCTCTTCATAGCGACCATCATAGCGCTCATTGCAGCCAATACGTCGCTTGCGGATGGGTACTTTGCCTTTTTGAATATCCCCATAAGCTTTTCGGTCGCAGGCTTCGACCTCTTCCAAGTCCACGGTCATTCGATGAATGTCGGTCTATTCATTAACGACTTCCTGATGGCCATATTCTTCTTCACCGTGGGGCTTGAGATCAAGCACGAGCTCTTGGAGGGTTCGCTCTCAAACTTTCGCGATGCCATGCTTCCCGTTATTGCGGCCTTGGGCGGGATGATTGTGCCGGTTTTGGTTTACATCGCCGTCGCACACGAACCGGCGCAGCTGCACGGGGCAGCGATCCCGATGGCTACGGATATCGCTTTCTCCCTTGCCGTCCTCGCACTTCTCGGCAGCAAAGTCCCGACGACACTCAAGGTCTTTCTAATGACGCTGGCCGTGGCTGACGACATCGGTGGCATCATCGTGATAGCCGTCTTCTACTCAGGGGGCATCAACCTCTTGATGTTGGGGCTTGGTGTTTTGACCGCATTGGTGGCTTTTCTGCTCGGCTATACGAGAGTGAGGCGCATCTCGCTCTATTATCTGCTCTTCTTTGTATCATGGCTTTTCTTCCTCCACTCCGGAGTACACGCGACGATTGCAGGCGTACTGATGGGGCTGGCTATCCCGCACAGACCTCTTTCTTCCAGAGGGGAACTGCTCAATAAACTCAAGTGGATGAGCACGGAACTTGAAGAGGATCACAAGAAAAACCTCCCTGCGCACTGCTTTATGGAGGATGACCTTTTAGAGAAGGTATTCAGTGCGAAAGTGACACTTACGAATACCTATAACCTTACCCAGCGGATGTTCCGCCAAGTCTCTCCTTTCGTAAACTACGTGATTCTTCCACTCTTCGCGTTCAGCAATGCGGGTGTGACACTCGGAGCTTTTGAAGCGAGTGAGCTCGTCGGCATCCCGCTGGCCATAGTCTTGGGACTCTTGGTCGGGAAGACGGTCGGTATTTTTGGCTTCACTTGGTTGTCCTGCAAACTTGGATTGGCAAAGTATCCCAAGCATATGACCACAAGAAACCTCTTCGGGCTCTCTATTTTTGGCGGTATCGGGTTTACTGTGGCTCTTTTCCTCGCCACTTTGGCTTTTGATCCTTCTGTTGTAGGCGACCTTTCCTCGAAGTTGCTTAATGAAGCAAAAATGGGCGTCCTTGTCGGTTCGCTTTTCTCCGGAATTATGGCTTACTTTGTACTTCGAGCGATATTGAATAAAGAACATAAAGAAAAAATGACGGGTGCCGAACTTTCGTGACCCTCCTTTTACACGCGTAACGTTTATTTGACACACACTTATTCCCAAATATGAATTTTGTAGAAGAACTAACTTGGAGAGGGATGATTCACGACATCATCCCCGGTACTGAAGAAGCTCTTAATAAAGGGATGGTCAGCGGTTATGTGGGGATAGACCCCACCGCCGATTCCCTTCATATCGGTCACCTCGTAGGCGTAATGATGCTTCGCCATCTCCAGAGAGCAGGACACCGTCCGATAGCAGTAGTCGGTGGTGCCACGGGTATGATCGGCGACCCGTCTCTGAAGGCGGCCGAGCGCACGCTGCTTGACGAAGAGACTCTGCGCCACAATCAGGAGGCGATCAAAGCGCAGCTCGCCAAGTTCCTTGATTTCGAGAGTGATGCCCCTAATGCCGCAAAGTTGCTCAACAACTATGATTGGATGAAAGATTACTCTTTCCTCAACTTCATTCGCGACATCGGTAAGCACATCACCGTGAACTATATGATGAGCAAAGACTCTGTAAAGAAACGCCTTGAAGCAAATGCACAGTCCGGACTCTCTTTCACGGAATTCTCCTACCAGCTTCTCCAGGGCTACGATTACCTCTACCTCTACAAAAACGAAAACTGCCGGCTCCAGCTCGGTGGCTCCGACCAGTGGGGCAATATCACCACAGGGATGGAGCTTATTCGTCGTACTCAGGGAGCTACGGACGCTTATGCGATTACCTGCCCGCTGATTACAAAGGCGGACGGCACCAAGTTCGGAAAGACCGAGAGTGGTAACGTTTGGCTTGACCGGAGGTACACTTCGCCCTATAAGTTCTACCAGTTTTGGCTCAATGTGTCCGATGAAGATGCCGGACGCTTTATCCGTATCTTTACCTCTCTCTCCAAAGACGAGATCGAAGCGCTTGAGAACGAACAGGCAACGGCTCCGCACTTGAGACCGATGCAAAAGAAACTCGCCGAAGAACTCACCATCCTTGTCCACTCCAAAGAAGACTACGAAAACAGTGTAAAAGCCAGCGAAATCCTCTTCGGCAACGCCACTAAAGACACGCTCAAGAGCGTGGACGAAGAGACATTCCTTTCCGTCTTCGAAGGCGTGCCGATGGCTGTTGTCTCAAAGGATAATCTCGGAGGCGGGGTATTGGATCTTTTGGTCGAAAAAGCCGGTTTCTTCAAGAGCAAAGGCGAGCTCCGTAAGCTCATCCAGAGCGGTGGCGTCAGCCTCAATAAAGAGAAGCTCGAGAGCGAACAGTACGCGCCCTCCGCAGACGACTTGATCGACGACAAGTATATGATCGTCCAAAAGGGTCGCAAAAATTACTTCCTATTGCGATTCGAGTGACCATACAGGACCCCCCTGATCTCGGTACGTACCGGAATCTTTTCTCGGTCTGAACCGTCCGAAAAGCTCGGTACGTGTCTCGAGTCTTTCTGTGTCCGTATGAGATTGCGATTGATTTCGAGGACTTTTATTCTCCCGCTATGAATGCCAATTCTACTCTTTACCCCTATTTCCTAAAGCATCCCCATATCTGCACGGATTCGCGCAAGGTGGAGAAAGGAGACTTTTTCTTTGCACTTTCCGGTCCCCGTTTTGACGGGAATGCGTTTGCGCTCCAGGCTCTTAGGGATGGGGCGGCTTGTGCAGTCGTAAGCGACGAAGAGCTTGTCAGGAAAGACAATCGGTGCCTGTATGTGCCGGATACGCTCGTGGCGTTGCAGGAATTGGCACACACCCATAGGATGCACTTTGACATCCCGGTAATCGCCATAACGGGAACCAATGGGAAGACGACGACGAAAGAGCTGACCCGCTCTGTGCTCGCCCAAAAGTACGCCGTTCTTTCCACCGAGGGGAACCTCAATAACCATATCGGGGTACCTCTGACGTTGCTCCGGCTTACGGAAGAGCACGAGATCGCGCTTGTAGAAATGGGAGCCTCAGGGGCGGGTGAAATCGCGCTTTTGGCCTCTATCGCTCACCCGACAGCCGGGCTGATTACGAATGTGGGTAAAGCGCACCTTGAAGGCTTTGGTTCGATAGAAGGGGTGCTTGAGGCCAAAAGCGAACTGCCGGAGTTCCTCAAAGCACACGGAGGCACTTATTTCCTCAACGCGGATGACCCGAGGCTTTTTGCCAAATGGGCTTCTTTTGCTGCGATTACTTATGGGTTGGACAAAGACAAGCACCCGGATCTCTCGGGTGTCATCCTCCGCGATCATCCTTTTCTTGAACTGTGCGTCTTTACGGCTGAAGAACCCATAGAGATTCTAACCCACCTCACGGGAAAATACAACTACCAAAACGTTCTTGCTGCCACGGCTGTGGGCTTGTACTTCGGGATTCGCCCGGAGCAGATCAAAACGGCTGTCGAAGGATATCACCCTTCGAATAGTCGCTCGCAGGTTATCGAATGGAGTGACGGCATCACCGTGATTATGGATGCCTACAACGCCAACCCCTCCAGTATGATGGCGGCGCTCAAGAACTTGGCTGAGCTCTCTCTCCCACGGAAGATTGCCATCCTCGGGGATATGCTGGAGCTTGGGACGGCTTCCGAAGCCGAGCACACTGCAGTGGTCGAGTGGCTCAAGTCGGAGCCCGAAATCACACCCTATTTGTGCGGTAAAGAGTTTCGTAAGGCGGGTGAGGGTACTTTTCCCGTGTATGAGACTTCGGACGATCTTGTGAGTCACCTCTCCGACATCCGAATCCCTGCAGGCTCCTGCATCCTCATAAAAGGATCTCGCGGCATCGCTTTGGAAAAAGTTCTCTCCGCACTCCGGGAGCTTTATCAATAACGTCCCGCATCTCTCAGACTTATGGATTCGGCAGTGCTTTACGCCCTTGGACTGACACTTTTCGCTGGGCTTTCGACCGGTATCGGGAGTGGCATTGCGTTGGTGGCCAAGCGAACCAATACTTCCCTTTTGGCTCTCTCCCTTGGGCTTTCGGCAGGAGTGATGATTTACATTTCCTTTATGGAACTGTTGTCTTTCTCTCTGGAAGCTCTCAAATCCGCTTATGGGGACTTTAGGGGTGAACTCTTCGGTGTGCTGGCTTTTTTCGGGGGCATCCTGCTGATTATGTTGCTCGACTTCGTGATTCCGGAGGACGAAAACCCCCACGAAGTTCACGCTGTCGAAGATATTGCCGGGTCACAAGCCCCCTCACCGGACAGACAGGGTAGCCTGCACAGGGTAGGTCTGATGAGCGCGATTGTCATCGCGATACACAACTTTCCAGAGGGGATGGTCACTTTCCTTACTGCCCTCAATGACACGACGCTTGCCATACCCATTGCCGTCGCCATAGCTATCCACAACATCCCCGAAGGCATCTCTGTCGCCGTGCCTATCTTTTACGCGTCCGGCAACCGCAAAAAAGCCTTTTGGGTCTCTTTTTCCTCCGGGCTTGCCGAGCCGGTCGGTGCCTTCGTGGCTTATCTCATCCTTTCGCCATTCCTTACACCTTCGCTCCTTGCGATACTTAACGCCGGCATCGCCGGCATTATGGTCTACATCTCATTGGACGAACTCCTGCCGACGGCCGAAGCTTATGGCAAACACCATCTCGCGATCCTTGGTCTCGTGATCGGTATGGCGGTAATGGCACTCACTTTACTTATCTTATGACCTCAATTCTCCCGAAATCAAAATTTTGGGCAAAGGTTCTCGATTGGA
>SFHG01000041.1 GCA_004555765.1 Bacteroidales bacterium | reverse complement strand
CTTGTGCCTATTTGTCTACTTGATAGTGATTGCCGTAGATTTCATACGCGAGATGCGGCGGTTAAGGAGTGCGATGACCACGAAATATACGACGAGATTACCGATGATAAGCCATGTGACATTCAGATATTTGGATAAAAGAAGTGTGCCACCACCGACTGCGAGCGTATAGATGACAAAGACGATGGAGACACCAAACTTGCTTAATCCGACGCTTAGAAGTTTGTGGTGAAAATGATTACGATCTCCCAAAAACGGATTCTTCCCACGGAAAATACGTACCCCGAATACACGCAACACGTCCAAGCAAGGCAATAGCAATGGGACGAATCCTGCAACCAAGGGATTGTATCCCAAAACGGTTGTTTGGCTCGTCGTGCTACAGATATGCATAGAGAATACGGAGAGAAGGAGTCCGATGGTGAGTGATCCTGTGTCTCCCATAAAAATCTTTTGGGTTTTCGATACATCCCCAAAGACATTGTGGACATAGAAAGGAATCAAGGTGCCCGTCAGGACAATTGCTTCGAGGGTAAACACGTGCTCTCCGGCAATGTAGAAATAGATGCCATAGAATACCAGTGCGGTTCCCGTGACTATGGATGACAGTCCGTCAACCCCGTCAACCAAGTTTATGGCATTGATGATGTAAATAACAACGATGACGGACAGCGGTATGCCGATCACCTCGGGAAGATCCGTAACTCCTGCAAAGCCGAAGAGCTGCTTGAAATAGATATCACCAAAGCATAGCAATAACGCACTCATAAACTGTGTGAGAAACTTGGCACGGTAACTGATGCCTACCAAGTCGTCTGCAACACCTGTCGAATACATCAACAGCAGTGCACAAAGCACAAAAGACACACGCCAAGTGATGCCGAAAATCATGGCATCCGGATCCCTTTGGAAGTGGTTGAGATAAAAGTAATTGATGCCTATTAGTAGAGAGAGCGTGAAGATAAGCGACGGAATAAAGACCAAACCGCCGAGCCGGGGAATCCCGTTCTCATGGACTTTTCGTTTGTCCGGTATGTCGTACAGATTTTTCTCCTTCGCAATTCTTAAAATCACGGGAAGTGACATACTGCTGATGAAAAATCCGATAACAAAACCTGTGACGAGAATGACAGCTATATCCATATTTTATCAAGAATGCAACTAAAGTTACTGCGATGCCTGTACGATACTCTCTGTCTCAGACATTTCCTTATTCATCAAAGGTGTGTACTCGTAAGAGAACGGGTGTACGCCTCCTTTTTACAGCCCCTTTCCCGGGGAACGCACTCTTTCTTATCAGAGGTGTTCGAGGAGAAGGGTGGAAGTGGGCTGGTCGCAGACTTCGGATGGGCCGAAGTATTGGATGGGGCCGGGATAGATGTAGCTCGTCTCTCGTGCCCACTTGCTCCGATTTTCCTCGAATGTCTTGAAGGGCATGCCGTCAAGCTCTACGAGTGCTTTCTTGATGACCGGCTTAAGCTCACCGTGGCGACGCTCGATATTCATCATCATAGTGATGGGGATTCCGCCGGGAACCCATTCCGTCACATTTTTGGTGAGGTTACGGACGGAGCTCATATAGCCGGTCTTGCCGGAAGAGATGAGCTGAGCGGCTGTGTAACCAAGGGTGTAGCAGTAGTCCGCGTCGAAGTTGGATGGAGCCGCACAGCGTCCTTCGTAGCCGAAGAAGTGGTGCTGTGTGGCAAATTTACCCGTGTACTTGCCCACCTTCTTCCACTCGGCGAGCTTTGTGGCTACCATGCCGGAGAGGAGTTTTTCGGTCTCGATGAGGGAGACTTGGACGTTGCCGTGGGGGTCGCGCTCGGCTGCAAGCTGGCGGGCAACGGTCTCGGGGAGCGAACGGAAGATGGCTGCATTTTCGGTCGAGAGACGGCTTGCGATGAATTCGAGCTGTTCGTCCTTACCTGTCTCGGCAAATGCCTCGCTCTCACCCGCAAGGAGGTCGTTGAGCTCGGAAATGAGGAGGCGCATCGCGGGGACAAATTCGATCAGTCCCTCGGGGATGAGTACTGTGCCGAAGTTGTTGCCCTCCGCGGCACGGTCAGCCACGACCCCGGCGATGTGGGTCACGATGTCGTCCAGGGATTGGTTCTTTGCCTCGACTTCTTCGCTGATGATGGCGATGTTGGGTTGGGTCTTGAGGGCGCACTCGAGTGCGATGTGGCTCGCCGAGCGTCCCATCAGCTTGATGAAGTGCCAGTACTTGCGGGCTGAGTTGCAGTCACGCTGTATGTTACCGATCATTTCGGAGTAGACTTTTGTCGCTGTATCAAAGCCGAAAGAGGTCTCTATCTGGGCGTTTTTGAGGTCTCCGTCGATCGTCTTCGGACACCCGATGACCTGCACGCCGGCATCTATCTTCTTGTAATACTCGGCGAGGACGCAGGCATTTGTATTGGAGTCGTCTCCACCGATGATGACGAGGGCAGAGATGCCGAGCTCGCGGAGTATGGTCAGTCCTTTGTCGAACTGCTCCTTGGTCTCGAGTTTGGTACGGCCCGATCCGATGATGTCGAAGCCTCCCGTGTTGCGGTATTCGTCAATGATGTCGCTTGTCAGCTCGATGTATTTGTGATCCACGAGACCGCCCGGTCCCATAAGGAATCCGAAGAGACGGCTGTCGCGGTGAATCTGCTTGATGCCGTCAAAAAGTCCGCTGATGACGTTGTGACCTCCGGGTGCCTGTCCGCCGGAGAGGATGACGCCCACGTTCAGCGGGTGCACGTTCCCGGCACCTTTCCCCTTCTCAAACGTGACCAAAGGAAGACCGTAGGTATTCGGGAAGAGTTTCTTAATCTCTTCTTGGTCGGAAACGGACTCCGTCGGAGCTCCGTCTGAGGTGTGCAGCTCGCCGGAGAGGATCTCGGGCATCTTGGGTTGGTAGTTGGCGCGTGCTTCTTGCAGAGGGCTGATCTTCATGGTGTAGTATGTCGTTATTTTTGTAAAAATGGGCGATTCGGTCTCTCGTCCTTCGGGGTGTGCAGATGACTGCCAAACGCCTCAGATCCGGGGCGTTTGCTGTCATTAAGCCGGACGAAAGAGTAAATAAAGAGGAAGTTTGCGCCTATGATGAGGGCGCAGAGCGAAAAGAATGTCTTTTGGAGTCCCGTCAGAGTGAGATAAAGCACAACCGCCGCTACTAGTGAGAGCGCGGCGAGCAAAAGCATAGTTCGCTTGAGTATGACCCAAAATTTAGGACTTGGACCGTTCATAGGTGACAGTTCTGTTCTTCTCCGTTCTTTTTGCAAAAGTAGCCATAATTGTTGAATAAATATACCTTTCTTCAACTCATCGAGAGCATCCGCTCAATCGGGACGATGGCCCGCTCGCGAATTTCATCGGGTACTTTGACTTCGTATTTTTCGTCCCGAAGGGCTTCGAGGATATTCCGGAGAGAGATTTTGCGCATATACTCGCAGACACGTCCCTCGGTAAGGGGGACGAACTTTTTATCCGGATAGAGTCGCTCGAGTTCCGTAATGATGCCGATCTCGGTACCCACTATGTAGGTGTCGAGACCGGAGATGGCGGGTCTTTTGATGATCGTGGAGGTAGAGCCGATGACGCACCTTGGGTTCGAGAGGATGTCGGGGTCGGAAGCCGCGACAGTCTCGGGGTGGATCAGCAGTTCGACGGGCGCGGGGTGCGCTTTCAGTGCCTCTTTGGCGAGGCTCCCGTCCATCTCTTTGTGGATGTAGCATGCCCCCGGCCAGAGTTCGAGTTCTCTTCCGGTGACGGCTTGGATGTACCGGCCGAGGTGCCTGTCCGGGCAGAAGAGGATGGGGCGGTCTTTGGGTAGGAGGGAGACGATCTTCACGGCATTGGCGCTCGTGACGCAGTAGTCCGTCTCGGCTTTGACTTCGGCAGACGTATTGACGTAGCTGACCACAAGGCCGTCCTCGTGACTGGCTTTCCACTTGCGGAGATCCTCTGCCGTAATGCTGTCGGCGAGGGTACACCCGGCGCCGAGTACGGGGATGAGGACTTTTTTGTCGGGAGAGAGGATGCTCGCCGTCTCAGCCATAAAGTGTACGCCGGCAAAGAGAATGATGTCTGCATCGGTCTCTTTGGCTTTGCGCGAGAGCTCAAGGGAGTCGCCGAGGAAGTCCGCGACTTTTTGGATTTCTGCGGATTGGTAGTAGTGGCAGAGGAGTACTGCGTTGTGCTCTTTTTTGAGCCGGTTTATTTCTTCCGAAATCTTTTTGGTATCGTGATTTTCCATATATCTCCTGGATTATTTATTTTGTCTGCAAGTCGGAGGTTTTCGTGAACTTCATACTGATGTCAAGCGCCTTTACGGAGTGGGTGAGGGCACCGCTCGAGATAAAGTCCACACCGGTTTCTCGGGCTATTTGGGCGATGTTGTCGCTTGTGATGTTGCCCGAGGCCTCGGTCTTGGCTCTGCCGGAGATCATTTCCACGGCGCGCCGCATCGTCGGGATGTCCATATTGTCGAGCATAATGATGTCGGCTCCGGCGTCAAGGGCTTCTTTCACCTGAGGGAGTGTCTCTGTCTCAATCTCAATCTTCACCGAAACAGGCAGGCCGGCTCTCGCAGCTTCGATGGCCTGCCGCACTCCACCGGAGACGGTGATGTGGTTGTCTTTGAGGAGGCACATATCATAGAGCCCCATACGGTGGTTCATACCTCCGCCGTGCAGGACTGCCATCTTGTCGGTGTAGCGGTGTCCGGGCAGCGTCTTACGGGTGTCGAGGATGCGGGTACGGGTGCCGCTGAGGAGGTCGACATAGTGGCGTGTGGCGGTGGCGATGCCGCTCATTCTCTGAAGGAAGTTGAGCATAATGCGTTCCGAGGAGAGCAGATGGGCATAGTCTCCTCTGAAGTCGAGGATTTTTTGCCCCTTAGTGACGCGATCTCCATCTTTCACGTGCGGGGTAAAGTCTTCGAGGGGGCCGAAGTGTTCGAGTACCATCTTGGCGATTTCGAGACCGGATATGACCCCGTCGGCTTTAGCGATGAGGTAGGCTTCTGCCTTCCGAGATTCCGGAAAAATGACCTGCGTAGCAAGGTCTCCCGTGCCGAGGTCTTCGGCAAAGGCCATATCTATGAGCGTTTTGAGCCGGTCTTCGGCTTCGAGATTTTTGATCATAAGAGGGGTATGTGCGTGAGGTCTGTGTCTTTTGAAACGAGGGTATGGTACGCCTCCCCAAGGGGACGCATCTCGGGGAAATCTGTCCTGTAATGGCTGCCTCGGCTTTCGTCGCGGGCGAGGGCGGAGCGGATGACAAGCTCCGCGAGGTCGAGCCGTCCCCGCTGCATGTACGCTTGTGCGGAGCGAAGGTTTTCCAACTCTTTACGGAGTGCTGCGACATCGGATAAGGCCTCCTTCAGTTCCCGCTCAGAGCGGAGAATGCCTACTTTTTGGCTCATCAAATTTCCCAGACGCTCTTCTACTCCGGAGATGTCGTCCGGCTCGCCGGGCGCAAAGTCCGTGACGCAGGAGGTGGCAGGGACAGGCTCCCGAAGCTCGTCGCTCCGGACCGCTTCGGCGATGCGCTTAGAGAAGACGGTACACTCCACGAGCGAATTGGACGCAAGTCTATTGGCACCCATCACGCCTGTGGATGCCGCTTCCCCGACGGTATAGAGTCCTTTGAGCGTCGTGCGCCCGTAGAGATCGGCAAGGATGCCGCCCATCGCGTAGTGTGCCGCAGGTGCCACCGGGATCTCTTCCGTCATATCGATGCCGATGGAAGAGAGGTACTCCGAGATCGTCGGGAACCTCATCCGGACACGATCCGGGTCGAGGTGCCTCAGAGACAGTCGGACGGACGAAGAGCCCTCTCTCTGCATCTCATTGAAGATCTCACGAGCCACGATGTCTCTCGGAGCCAACTCGACCAGCGGGTGACGTCCGAGCATAAAGCGTTTCCCCCGGCGGTTCAGCAGGTAGGCACCTTCGCCCCGAACCGCTTCCGAGATAAGGAAAGCCGGGGCTCCTTCTGCGGAAAGGGCAGTGGGATGAAATTGTACGAATTCGAGATCCCTCAGTGTCGCTCCCGCGCGGTATGCGGCGATGATGCCGTCCCCTTTGGCAGATTGGGGATTGGTCGTGGGGGCGTAGAGCGCGCCATATCCGCCCGTGGCCAAGACGACAGCTCGAGCGATGAAATCCTCTTCCTTATGCGTGTCGCGGTCGATGGTACGCGCCCCGATAACCCGGGAGGCGCCGTCGTCTGTGATGAGGTCGAAAAAGAGATGGTGGTCAAGGATGTCGATATTGGCATCTTCCCTCACGACACCGATCATAAACGAAGTGACTTTCTGCCCCGTGGCATCGCCTCCGGCGTGGAGGATGCGGTGGTGATGGTGTCCTCCTTCGAGTCCGAGGGAGATTTTACCTCCCGCCGTGTCGAACTTCATGCCGAGTTCGATCAGCTCTTCGATTCGCTTGGGAGCCTCATCCGTGAGTATCGTGACGGCGGATGGGTCGTTGAGGTAGGCGCCGGCCTCCATAGTGTCCTCGTAATGCTCCCGGGAGGTGTCATCGTCGCTCCAGACGGCGGCCATACCGCCTTGGGCGTGGTAGGAGTTGCTGTCCGTGATCTCGCTTTTGGCAACAAGAGCCACCTTGCCTCCGCTACCCGAAAGATAGTGAGCGGTGCAGAGACCGGCCAAGCCGCTCCCTATCACGACGTAATCGTAAATGTTTTGCATATCAAATCCTTGGACGATACTCTTTTTATCTAATGGCTTTCTTTCACAAACAAACCGCCTTAAGCATACCTCATTTGCTCCTCACCTCTTTTACAACTGTGTAAGTGCGGG
This sequence comes from Bacteroidales bacterium, assembly GCA_004555765.1. Taxonomy (GTDB): domain Bacteria; phylum Bacteroidota; class Bacteroidia; order Bacteroidales; family Porphyromonadaceae; genus Porphyromonas_A. The sequence goes on along the minus strand of SFHG01000041.1, from coordinate 7,493 downwards.
AGATACGTACCCGGATTTTTATCTTCCAAGGGAGCTTGTGGGGGTCAAGGTTTCGAGTGCAAAAGTACCCATTATTTACCTCTTTATTTTATCGGGGTTCTGCTTGGCGAAGTCGGTCCACGAAGCCGAAGGTCTTGTCCGCTTCCCTCCGGGCGAAAAAGTGCCGAAGAGCGGTGTGAGGTGGTGACACAGAGCCACGGCCACGGCATCTGTGGCATCAAGAGCCTCGAGGAATGCACTCTCGGGGATTTGGAGCTCTTTTTGGAGGAAGAGTTTGACCTGCTCTTTGGAGGCGTTGCCCCTGCCCGTGATGGCTTTTTTGATGGTCGACGGGGCGTACTCGGCTACGGGGATGCCCGCGCTCTTTGCCGCAATGATTGCCGCACCCTGACCGCGTCCGAGCTTGAGCATACTCTGGACGTTTTTCCCGTAAAAAGGTGCCTCGATGGCCAATGCGGAGGGCTTATAGCGACGGATGAGTGCGGAGACGCCCTCGTGGATCTTCAGTAACCTGTCGTAGTGAGAGGCGAACTTGTCCAGCTTCAGAACTCCCATCGCAAGCAGGGCTTTTTCCCTGTGTCCGGAGCCCCTGCCTACTTCCAGAATGCCGTACCCCATCACGATCGTCCCCGGATCCACTCCGATGATGACTTGGTGTGCTTCCGGAGCCGGGCTGCACTTAATAGTAGATGATGGCACGTTCGGATAGGGTGTAGTAGGGTTTGCCGTTCTTGGGCATGTTGCGGGTCACCCTCCGAATCCAATTGCCTTTGCCGTCATAGTTGTAGAGGAAAGCTCTTGTGGCTATGGTGTCGACGGCGTTCGTCTCGACTTCGTTGGTGGGATCGCCCGACTTATTGAGCGTGGCGGTGATGCGGTAGACAAGGGTGTCTCCCACGTACTCCTCGTGCTTCGTGACGTAGCCGTGTACATCTCTCTCCCAGAGACTCCGCCGGGTCTGCCGCCCGTCGGGTCCGAAGACGTTAATCTCCAAAGGCAGTGCCTTGGCGTCAATCTTGGCTTGGTACGTCTCGATGACCTTCCCGGACGGGTCTTTGAAGGTCCGGGTTCGGGTGCCTCTCTCGAGGTCTCTGGTGACGACCTCGGTGCCGGCTTCGGAGGTGATTGTGGTGACGTTGCCTTTGGTCTCGTAGCGGTTCTCGAATGATTCCACGAGGGTGCTGTCGGCATCGAAAGTCTTTTCCGTCAGCAGCATCCCGTCGGGGCTGTAGACATATTTTTTATGCTCTATCAGTTTGCCCATAATGAAATCCTTGCCGTTTTCTTTTTGGGTGGCACGATACTGCTTGAGCGAGATCTCTTTGACGTTTCCTTTGAGGTTGCTGAGCATGGTGTCGCGCGCGGATTGAAGTACGTCTTTTTGGCATCCGGAGAGAATCAGAATGGTCGCCAGAAGCGTGGCGGATAGATTGACCTTATTCATTTTTTGTCCTTTTTGAGTGCTGTGTCGAAGGCAAATTCGTAATGTTTGAAAAAATGTCCCCAGTCGGCTTCCGAAGAGAGCGCGGTCGCCTTTTCTTCCGGAACTTTGCGCTCCCTTTGGTTCAAGCCCGAGTAACGGATGATCGTGTCTTTTATCCGGATGGTTGATTCGGTGAAGTTGTCGTCCTCACGAGGGATCACCAGGATTCCGTCGGATATATCGTTCCCGGAAATCCGGCTCATGGTCCACTCTCCGAAGCCGGCCTTATCCGAGGTGATCGTCGGTATCCCGAAGGCGATACTCTCCAGCGGGGTGTACCCCCATGGCTCGTAGTATGAGGGGAAGACGGTGAGGTCTATGCCCGGGAGCGTCTCGTAATAGGTCAGATTCAGTACGCCGTCTTTGCCGTCGAGATAGGCAGGCAGGAAGAGGGGGAAGACGTTATGCCCCCATAGACGGGAGAGCGCTTTGAGGCGGAGGGTAAGGGGGTTGGTATCTTCGTCATTGAGTCGGTGTGTGAGGTAGGGAGAGCTCATCCGGAGCGTGAAGCGCTCGCCCGTATCTATCCCGTAAATCAGGTCTCTGCGCGGCTCCTTGACCCAGGCGGGTACGGCGATAAGCGCCACGATGTCTTTGGGGAGTTTTTCGCCTTCTTCCGCCAGTGCCCGAAGGCTCTCCACGAAGAGATCCAGACCTTTGTTGCGGTACTCGAAGCGGCCGGAGGTCATCACGATGAGGGTGTCGTCAAAGAGCTCTGCGCCGTAGAGGGTGCGGGCTATGGAGAGGAGGCGTTCTCTCGCCACTTTTCTTTGGACGCTCCTTTTGGCAGGTCCCGGGACGAGGAGCGGCTCGAAGCCGTTCTCGAGGATTGCGTCCGGTTGGCGCTCGAGGAGCTGGGTGCATTCCCTTCCCGTCACTTCGCTCACCGTGCCGAAGGCATCTGCTTCGTGAGCCGCACGTTTCTCTATCGTGTGCTTGGCCTCCACCCCCAATTCTCGAGACATCTGGTCGCCGTTATAGCCCGGCATATAGGCGTAGAGATTTTTGCCGTTTCCTGCGATGGATCGCCCCACACTCGTCGCGTGGGTGATGAAGACGGTGGAGATGCCCGGGTCGTGAAGTTTGAGCCAGAGCAATCCCATCCCGGTGGTCCATTCGTTGAAGATGGAGAGTACGTTGTAGTTCTTTTTCTTCGTCAGACGGTATGCTTTCATCACCATGGCCGCAGCGACCGCGAAGATGCAGCTCTCGTCGTAGTCTCCGTAGCCTATCTCTCCGCGGATGCCGTAGTGCTCCCACATCTCATAGTACAGAGTGCTTTTTTCCTCATAGAGTGGCGCATAGTCGACGAGTACGGCGTTCGGCTCGCCGGGGACGTTCCATTGCCCGAGGTAGACAGGCAGTCCCACGAGGCGGCTCAGCTCTTTGTCCGCATTGCCCGAGCTGTGGGTGAAGCCCGTCTGCCGGGTCTCTTTGAGGTAGGGTCCCACAAAGAGTACGTTATCCTTCCCGTACGCTTTGACCATGGAGGCGGCACGGGAGGAGAGGACGGTGTAGATTCCGCCTACCTTGTTGCATACCTCCCAGCTCGTCTCCATTACGAGAGAGGGTCTTATGAGATTGGAGTCAGTGGACATAAGTTTTATATGGGTTCGTGTGATGTGATCTGAGAGGTAAAGATACAAAAAACGTCTGTCAGGGTGAATGCCACCCTCGGACAGACGTTTAAGTAAGGAGCTTGTTGACCTAAGAGGATTCGAACCTCTACAGACAGAACCAAAATCTGTAGTGCTACCATTACACCATAGGTCAAAATAGGTTAGTTCGTTTTCGTGTGTGCAAAGGTACCAAAGAATCTTTGCTTTTGCAAGGCTTCTCCTTCTTCCTTCCCGATTTTTCCTTCCCGGGCTTCCCGTTTGGTTTTGCACGGACAGAGAAACTTTTTCCGGCCTGTATCTGAAGACGAAAAGGTACGGAGCGAAAAAAGCTTTCCGGTCCGTACCTCCTCCCCTTAAGTATGGGGCGGAGACTGTATTTCGCTCACGCTCTCTTTTGGGGGTGTGTACCTTGATGGCAGCTTTAGCGCCCTATTTTAATGTTTCGAGGCAGAGGTGTACGAGTAGGGTGCCGAGTAGGGTGCCGTGCCCCGGTCGAAGTCGGGTCGATCCGACATCTCGAACCTGAGTGTGGTGCCATCGCGGAGCGACTCGAAGTCGAGGTAATTACGGTCGTAAGCCGTCCCGTCTTTCAGAAGGGTCTTGACGAAACGGTTTGTGTCGGAGTTCTTCGGGGCTTCGATCACGACCTTTTGCCCACTCTCAAGGTGCAGCACGGCTTTCTTGAAGAGCGGTGCGCCGAGTGCATATTGGTTGCTGCCGGGAGTCACGGGATAGAAGCCCAAGGCACTGAACACATACCACGCGGAGGTCTGACCATTGTCTTCGTCGCCGCAGTACCCGTCCGGTGTCGGCTGATAGAGCCGGGTCATCACCTGGCGTACCCTGTCTTGGGTTTTCCATGGGGCTCCGGCGTAGTCGTAGAGGTAGATCATGTGTTGGATAGGCTGATTGCCGTGGGCGTAGTTGCCCATATTCACCACCTGCATCTCCCGTATCTCGTGTATGATGCCACCATAGTAACTGTCGTCGAAATGCGGAGGGACATTGAAGACGGAGTCCAGCATTGCCACAAATGTCTCCTTGCCACCCATCAGGTCGATGAGCCCCCGGATGTCGTGGAATACGCTCCAAGTGTAGTGCCAGCTATTGCCCTCCGTGAAGGCGTCGCCCCACTTGAGCGGACTGAAAGGCTCTTGGAATGAGCCGTCTTTGTTTCTTCCGCGCATCAGGTTGTGTGCGGGGTCAAAGACGTTGCGGTAATTTTGGCTCCGCTTCCGGTACAGGTCGGTCTCGGAGGATGGTCGACCAAGGGCTTTGCCCATTTTGTAGATGCACCAGTCGTCGTAGGCGTACTCGAGGGTTCGGGCGACGTTCTCATTGATGCCCGCGTCGTAGGGGACGTAGCCGAGACGGTTGTAGTATTCATATCCTTTCCTTCCCGTGGCATCGACTTCGGGGTGGACGCTACTCGCACCGTGAAGGAGACCCCGGTACATCTCGAGAGCGACGCTGTCGGGGATGAGTCCTTTTGAGAAGCCCTCATAGACGACACTTGCGGAGTTATTGCCGATCATGATGTTGCGGTGTCCGGGACTTGCCCACTCAGGGAAGAAGCCGCTCTCCCGATAGGTGTTCAGCAGTCCGAGCTGCATCTTTTCGCCCATGGACGGGTACAGTAGATTCACGAGGGGAAAGAGTGAGCGGAAGGTGTCCCAAAAACCTGTATCCGTGAAAAGATAGCCGTCGTGAACCGTCCCGTCGTAAGGGCTGTAATGGACGACTTTGCCCGCCTTGTCGATTTCGTAGAAGGCTCTCGGGAAGAGTACCGATCGGTAGAGACAGGAGTAAAAAGTACGGATCCGGTCTGTGTTTTCGTCCTCTATGCAGACCCTCCCGAGTACCTCATTCCACCGCTCTTTTCCCGCGGTCTTCACTTCGTCAAACGTATGGTCTCCGATTTCTTTGAGATTAAGCTCCGCCTGGTCGAAACCGATGAACGAGGAGGCTGCTTTTACGTGTACCTTTTGCCCTCTCCTTGTGGGGGCAAACGTAAGCACCGCACCCGCATGGTCGGCTGCAATCTCGTTTCCCCCGCTCGTGGGCAGACCTCCGCTCCACGTGGAGGCTTCGGAGAAAGGAGTGTCGAACTCGAGGACGAAATAGTTCCGAAAGTTGGCCGGCACTCCTCCGCTGTTCTTCGTACTGTACCCGTAGATCCGGTTTCGCTCGCGGTCTATGCGGATGTAAGACCCGCTGTCGAATGCGTCTACGATGAAGTGCGGCTCCGCAGTCTCGGGGTATGTGATGCGGAAAATGGCCGCGCGCTCGGTGGGTGCGATCTCTGTCGTGACATCGTAGTCGGCGAGATAGACGCTGTAATAGTACGGCGTGGCGGTCTCGGCTTTGTGGCTGAACCACGAAGCGCGCTTTTCTTCGTCAAACTCCACTTTCCCGGTTTGTGGCATTAGGGCAAATTGTCCGTAATCGTTCATCCACGGTGAGGGCTGATGTGTCTGTTTGAAACCCCGTATCTTGTGCGCACCGTACGTGTACATCCATCCATCACCCATTTTCCCCGTCTGAGGTGTCCAAAAATTCATCCCCCACGGCAACGCGATTGCGGGGTAGGTATTGCCGTTGGAGAGCGCAAACTCGGAGTCCGTCCCCATCAGCACATTTACGAAATCCACGGGAGACTTCGAGGAGTGCACTCTTTCGTTTTGACCGAAAGAGAGGGCGGGGGATAATAAAAGGAGGAGTAGAGACAGAACTTTTTTCATAGGTGGGGTGGGGTACACTTTTTGGGTCTGACCGAAAAAACTTTTTCGGTTCGTACCTTTTTTGCCCGGAGGTCAGACCGAAAAGAAATTTTTGGTCCGTATCTCGTTTACGACAAGAGGGAAGTCTCTCCGTAAGTCGGTCGCGGGCTTGAAACTTTTTCCGAAAGGGATCTTGACTCAGGGTTTTATCGGGTCGGGAATATCAGTTCGCGGTAGAGATCGGCCATTTCGGTGCCGAGTTTTTCGGGCAAAAAGCGCGTCGCCCAGCTTTTCCCCGCTTCGATCATCCTTTGCCTTTTGTCGGGTACTGCGTCGAGCTTTCCGGCCAGGTCGGATGGATCGTAGGGATTGGCGTAGAGTGACGCGGGGCCTCCGGCTTCCTCGAGACAGCTTCCCGTCGCCGCCACTACGGGGACGCCACTGTTGAGCGCCTCAAGTACCGGAATGCCGAAGCCCTCATACAGAGAGGGAAAAGCGAAAGTGTCCGCAAGGCGGTAAAACGCGGGCAAATCTCCGAAAGGTACCGAGGAGAGTACCCGCACCCTGTCCGAGACCTTAAGTTCGGAAGCTCTGCGCAAGACCTTGGCGGTGTACTTGGTCTCTCTGCCGACGAGGACGAGGTCTATTCTCTTGTTTTGCACGAGAGACAGCGCTTCGACAAGTCGGAGGGCATTTTTGCGCTCCTCTATCGTCCCGACGGACAGAATGAATTGCTTCGGAAGACGGTATTTGACCCGTACCCGCTCCAAAGCGCCCTCCGGTATCTCTCTACCGAAGACCGGGTTGCATCCCTGGTAAATGACCCGTATCTTGTCTTCGGGCAGCCCGTAGATGCGCATAAGGTCACGCTTGGTGCATTCGCTTACCGCCACGATGCAGTCCGCGTCCCCGCACGAACGCAGGTATTTCTCGTGGTAGAGTGAGGCATCGATGGGCGTGTAGTATCGGGGAAAAATCTCATAGATGAGGTCGTGCATAGTCACCACCCCCGGGATGCCCCAGTCTCTGATGCTTTTGGGAAGCTCGTTTGAAAGTCCGTGAAAGAGGCGTATGTCCCGCCCTAGTAGAGCATCCCGTGAGGTGAAGTTGCGCCACACGTAGTCGCCGAAAGGCAGCCCCTTGACTTTCGGCATCAAGAGGTGAAACGAAGGGTATGCCTTTAGTCTCTCGTACAGCCCCGGCTCTCCTATGGACGAGGAAGAGTGTACCTGCTGGATTTCCGGAGCGTACACGGCAAGCGACTCCGCCACAAATCTGGAGTAATTGCCCAGTCCGGTGCGGTTGCGTGTCAGTCTTTTGGCGTCAAAGCCGACTATGGTACCCCGTTTTTCGTCAGCCATTATGGACGACGGTGCCGATTTTTTCGCCCGAGAGGAGCTTCGTAAGGTTCCCCGGCTTGTCCATATTGAAAACCACGATGGGGAGGTTGTTTTCTTTGCACATCGTGGTGGCAGTGAGGTCCATGACTTTAAGACCTCTATTGTAGATCTCGTCGAAAGTGATTTCTTCGAACTTCTCTGCCGACGGATCTTTCTCGGGGTCTGCCGTGTACACGCCGTCGACGCGGGTACCTTTGAGCATGGCATCTGTTTCGAGTTCGATGGCGCGCAAGGAAGAGCCCGTGTCCGTAGTACAGTAGGGGTTCCCTGT
>SFHG01000003.1 GCA_004555765.1 Bacteroidales bacterium | reverse complement strand
AGCTTGATGAGGAGCTCTTGACCGACCATATACTCGGCGCTCATATTACTCATATCCACGGCGAGGGGCATACCGCCGGTCTCGTCTTGCACCCAGAGCGTCTTGTAGATGTTACCGCTCTCGTCATTGCCGCCCACTCTGACACGGAGGATGTAGTCGGTATCTATGAGGAGGGATTTATTTTGGGTAGCGGCGGCGTATTTCTCCTTCAGCCCGGAAATGGTGATATTGGGCGTGAGGGCACTCTCGGGTTCCGTCAGAAGTGGCTCGTCGTATACTCTGTCGCAAGAAGCGAAACCGAGTGCCAAAGCGAGCGAGAGTCCGAGGGAGAAAAATCTGGAAGTCTTACTGATCATGGCTTTGAGATATGTATGGGGTATATTTTTATCAGAATAGGTAAGAGGCATTGAGGAAGAAGTTCACACCCTGCATGTAATAGTGTTTGTTGCCGAAATTCCACGGGGTGAGGAAATTGATCCGCCCCTGCTCAAAACCGCCCGTGATGTAGTCCCGGCGGTTGAGGAGATTCTGTACGGAGAAGTTGAAATTCACCTGCCGGCGACCGGGGAGATAGAATATCTTACCCACAGACAGGTCTATGGTAAAGCCGGGCGCGAATCGCTCCTGCGTGGTCATCTCCTTGAAGGCGTCGTACTTCTTTTGGGCGTCGTCGCGGGCAGCGCCGGCGGGCAGAAGTGCGATTTGGTCTTCGGGGACGATGCCCGTGTAGTTACTCTTAAGCCGGCGGATCGGTGCGGGCGAGATGTGGTTGCGACCGAAGGCGTTGAAGTTGGCAGACAGGAACCAGTAATCGATGAAGTAATTGATTCCGAAAGTCCCCACGGCCTGAGGCACGCCACCGACGTAGAGGTCTTTCATCAGGACTTCTTCCTCAAGGTTGACGACTTTGCCGTTCGTCGAGTTCATCACGCCCATCGGGTTATTGGAGAAATAATACTCCGACAAAGTGCCGATGAAGTCCAGGTTCAGGGCACTCGTTACGGCGTAATTGACGCCGAGCTCGACCCCACGGTGGATCTTATTCATGTCATAGAGGGTATGGAGGATGAACGTACTCTGGAGGTCGTTGTAGTACGCCACTTTGTCCATATTATTCCAAAACCACGTCTGGAAGAGGCTCACACGACCGGTGAAGCGGGGTGTGGAGAAGACGTAATTGAGGTCTACGTTCGCGTCCATAGAGGGCTTGAGGTCGGAGACGACGGCATCCGTAATGTCAGGCGAGACGTAGAAGTCGTCCGCGAGCTGGGGACGGGACTGTATGGAGGCGTTGGCGCTCAGGAAGTGTCGGCCGTCGATCTTATAGGTCACGCCGCCTTTGCCCTCATAGGTAAAGAAGGTGTGCAGGTCACCTTTGCCGAAAGAGGAGTCCGGGTAGCGACCGTTGCGCATAAGCCCCTCGCGACGTACGGCATTCAGACCGAGGCGGGCGCCGTAGTAGAAATCCACGGAGCTGTAGGTATGTTTCTGCTGCACCCAGATGTCGGCGTTGTGGATGCGGTAGAGGTAGTCGTGGCCGAAGACATCTCCCTCCCAGACGCGGCGTCCGGGTCGGTTGAGATCGTTTTGGATGGTGACGGGGTCGCCGGGGAAGTCCCGTTCGGCGAACTTATCCACGTCAAGGAGGTACTTCGCCCCCATCAGGTCGTCCACGGTCTTGAAGTGGTGGGCGCGGGCGTACTTGTACCCTACCCCTGCGCTGAGCTTGACGTGCGGGGAGAGATCGCGGTTAAAGGTGGAGTTGAGTGTCGTCTCCATAAGGTCGTTGCGCCGCTCTTCGACCATATAGACCGCAGAGCCGCTGCCGGCGCGGTTATTCAGGTCGTTGACTTCGTAGAGCTTGTCCCAGTTGATTTGCGACACTTGTCCCGTCTGCCAGAGATAGGTGACGAGGTCTTTGGCAAAAGGAGAATCGCGGTAATACTCGGGGAGATAGCGGTAGTAGTCGGGACGCGGGTCGGGACCATTGTACCAATTCAGCCCGGTGCGGCCGTAGCGGTTGTAGTGAAAAGCGAGTCCCGTCGTCCAATCCGTCTTTTCGTCCGGCTTCCAAGAGTAAGAAAGGATTGCCGTGGGATCCCACGCGGTAACGACACGGGCGTTGCGTTTCTTGCCGTTCTGGTAGCCCCAGTTGGGATTATAGGAATAAAGACCTTCGTTGACACCCCAAAAAGAGGCGGGGTTACGGTGTCCGACGAGGTAGACGGCCTGATCCACGGATGCCCCCTGCTGCCCGCGCTCCACGGGGGAGACAAAGGCCACGAGACTCAAGGAGTGCCTTCCGCCGTCCCACTGCTTTTCGGCACCGAGAGAAAGGGAGAGGTTACGGTAAAAAGTCCCTTCCACCACCCCTTCGTGCGAGTAACGACCTCCTACAAGTCCGGAGAAAGCCCAGCCATTGTCCATCAGCCCTGTAGTGTAGGAAAACATCCCGCGGAGGTAGTAGTTGCGGTTCGTACCCGAGAGGGTAAGCTTTCCTCCTCTGCGGTAGGTGGAGGGACGCATATCTATATTTTGGGAGCCGCCGATGTCGCCGAAAGAGAAGTCGCTTTCGCCGTGGTAATTGACGGTATTACCGTTGCGGGTAAGGTCGTTGAGGGCACCGATGGCGGCGTAGTTGAAGACACCGCGGACGAGATCGTTGAAATTGATGCCGTTGATGTAACGCTCTTGGTAGCGGTTGTCGTAGCCCCTGATTTTATAGGAAAACTGGGAGAACTGGTAGCCGGCTTTCTTGAGAAAAACGTCATTGGAGAAGACGATCGAAGTACTCATCTGCTGGTCGTCGCCATCCTCGCTCACTTCGATATCCGAGAGCTCGCCCACATAGGATTGTCCTTCGTTAAAAGAAGAGGGCTGGAGAATGATGACCCCCAAGTCCGTCACGCCTTGGGGAGAGATACGGACGGCTATCTCTTTCGTCACATAACCCGCTCCGCTGACGGAGACGGTCTCCTCTCCGGGGGTGATTCCCGTAAAAAGGAACGTGCCGTCGGCGGCAGAAGAAATCGTCTTATTTTGTCCGATAAGGGTAATGGTTACGCCGGAAGCAAAGTCGCCGCTCACTTCGTCCATTACCTGCCCGACGAGCCGTGCCCCGCCGTCTTGGGCTCGGAGCCCCGGCGCAAAGCCTGTAAGGATAAGTAAGAGACAAAGGAACCGCCTGATCCGTGTCGTCTGTCCGGTAAAATGAATGTGGGTCATCATTATGGTGATGCGTCTGGTGTATGGGGTATAGTGCTAATTTTTTCGGATCCCGTTTCCGGGGCATGAGTGCTCTGCGGAAAAACCAATCTCCGCAGAGCTTTGTTTCACCGGAGCCTCTTTGCGCGCTTTTTTAAGCCGAAAGAGACCTCGGTGTCATACGTACCGCGGAGCTCGTCTCGGTCTGTGTCTCGTCTCTTCGAGGTACAGGCCGAGGAGACCGTCTCGGTACGTGCAAGAAATCACTCGTAAGTAATATCGTCAATAAGGAGGTCATAAGCCGTAGTATTAGAACCGTCCTTAATAGAAAGTATTTGTTGACCGGCTTGCGTATTTACCACACCCTTGGTTACGGTAGAGAGGTCAAGAATGATTTTCACCCATTTACCATTGGTGTTAATGCCTTTCTTCTCATAACTATTTTTGTCCTCTTGTGCGAGTGTCAGTTCTGACTTAGAACCGTCAACGTCTGTGCTGTCAAGGTTAAAAACGGCATATTGAGTACCTCCACCAACAAATACATTCATAGAAAGGCTTTCAGGGCCGGTGCCTTTGATGTAGAAAGAAATCTTTTTGGGAGTGCTTTTAAGGTTCTCTGACAGAACTGCAGTAAAAAGATAGTTATTACCACCAGGAGCTACTCGAAGGGCTGCTGCCTGTGTCCCATTTCGACCTTCACCGGGTGCTGCGACAATGTCTTTTATCCCAAACTTAGCCACTACGTTTTTCTCAAGTATAGCCCAATCTTCGAAATCTGATCCAGCAAAAAGAGGAGATGCAGTTGTAGGAGTTTCGGGCTCGGTTGTCCCGGGGTTTTCAGGTTCGGGCGTACCGGGATCAACCACGTCGCCGTAGGGGACTTCCCCCTCAAAAGTCACCTCACTGCCCCAGTCGGAGATGGAGCTGCCGTCGACTTGGAGCGTCACGCTCTTCAGATCCTTGGTAGGCGTGAAAGTGAAAGTGTACTTGGTGTTTTCTTTGAGTGTGTAGGGCGCATCGAACTTGAACGGAACCACTTTGCCGTCAAAATCGAACTCGAGACCCGAGAGGACATCTCCGGGAAGGAGAATGAGGTTAACTGCACCGTCCTTCGCGGGCAGAGTAACGTCGGCCGTAGTCTCACCCAACGTAAACGCACCCGAAGCCACGTCGAATGTCGCAGCCGTCTTTACCCCTTTCAGCGAAGTCTTGATGCTTGCGGGAAGCGTTTCTCCTGCCTTTGGGGTGAACCTGACCTGAATAAGAGAAAGCTTGTGGGCAAACTTCACAGGCACCGTCTGCGTCGTGGCATCCGCGGTCAGCGTACCTTTGCCCCAAAGGAGATCCAGCTTTTTGAGGTCGCTTTGGTCAGAGACGTTCACGGCATAGGTGTTGCCTTTCAGACCGGAAGCATAAGGGTAGTAAGCCGCGATGTCGGCTTTCTCGGTGCCTTTGAGCACGACACCTCCATTAGCAGCCTTGAATACGCCGGCAGCGTCCACCGTGTTGTACTGCACGTTGGCGAAGTTATTGAAGAGATTGCTTGTGCCTGCGGTGAAGGCAAAAACGCCGATTTGGTCTCCGGCATCCCACACGGCATCATGCGCACGGGTTTGGTAGTCGGAGAGGTTTCCCACGATGGTGAAAGAGCCGTCGCGGGCATCAATGGGATTGACGAGACCGGACGCGTCGACGCCGGTGCGCTGGCAGGAGGCAAAGAGCATCCCGCCAAGGAGCATGGCTCCCGAGAGGATCTTGGTAGAGATCGTTTTCATGAGTTGATGTGAAATGTGTTGAAGTTAGTAAGTAAAGTATTTATGAGGTAAAAAAGGAGGAACGGTTAGTTCCACTGCGCGGCATTTTTCTGACTCTTGACCTTGTCCGCGATGTCCCGGGGCAGCTGCGTGAAGAAGACGAAGCCAAGCTCCTCTTCGAGACTTTTGACCGTGACCATATAGTCCTTCCAGTTGGAAGAGACATTCGGACTGTTGGGAATCTTTACGGCCATAGAGCGCCACTCGCCGGTATCGGTGCGTTTGCCAAGGATGACCTTATAGGTGTACTCCGGTATGGGTACTTTTTTCCCGGCGTTATCATAGACATAGTCCTGATCGGAAGTGGGGAAGACGGGACCCGAGACTACGAAGAGGGTGTCCATCTTGTACTGTTTGGGGTTGCTCGCCCAGTCGTGTTCTCTCGTCTCCAAGGTCTGCCACACGCCTCCGTTTTGCTTCTGGTTCTGAGGAACCATATTCGTGAAGTAAAAGGTCGTCTTATTCAGAGCAACAGTCGCGGTGCGGTTATTGGAGGCAAGCATGTGTCCTCTGCTCCAATCCAGTCCCGAGGGCTTATAGCTGCCCGAGAGATCGGGCTGTATGCTCGTGGGTTGGAGCTTCGGATCCGGGTCGTACCGCCATTCTGCGTTCCGACCGGAGCCCCCGATGCAGTCTTTGTAAAGCGGATAGGCCACCCAGAGCGGCTGCATCATCTTTCTGTCGTAAAGGAGTGAGTAGTTGCGCCGCTCGCCGCCCGGTGTGGTGCCTCCGCCGAAGTAGTCGTCCGGTGCGAAATGGGTGACCTCAACCGCGCTCCCGGGTACGCTCAAGGCGACCGGAATCTCCGTATAGGCAGCGGTCACTGTCTCAATGACTGCGTTCCCTTTGGGACGGATGGTCACCGCCGCCTTCATACCGGCTTTGATGGTGACGGGACTCGGGAAGAGGTAGTCGACTACGTGCCCGTCAAACTCGAACGTGAGACCGCCCACGACTTCGCCCGGCATCAAGAGGAGATACGCCTTATGCCCGTCGTCCATCACGGCAGTCACGTCCTTCTTTTCCGTCCCTGCCGTAAGCTCGCCCGTGTAGAGGTCAAGCACGGCTGAGAAGCGGACACCCTTTGCCGTCGCCTTTGCGACCCGTGGCAGCGGATGAGCTGCGTCCACCCGGGCAAAGGTCAGCTCTATGAGACCGAGTTTGTGTTCGAACCGTACCGGCATCCGATATCCGAGGGTCAGTTGGTTCGCCGTGGCCTTACCCCAGAGGAGATCTGTCCTGGAGGGGTCGCTTTGGTCGGATAGGTCGACGGCGAGTTTTCGGTTCGACACAGACGCGGAGTAGGGATAATAGGCGACGACATCCGCCTTTCGGTCTCCGAGGACGGGAGACTTAGGGTCGGTTCCCCGGAATACCCCGTAAGCGTCGGATGTATACTTGAGGTTTTCGGCAGCGTCGAGTACCGTACTGCCTCCGGCTTCGTATACGTACACGCCTATCTCGTCACCCTGTGCAAAACTATCCCGAGTGGCACGCAGCTCTTCCTGAGTCCCTACGATGATGAGTTTTTTGCCGGCTTCGTTCGGGCGTGAGGCTTGCCCTGAGCCTATGTCGTCCTTGAGCCAGGAGCAGGAGCCGAGTATCATCAAGGCAAGGAACGAAAGGGTTTGGATCTTGGTCATAATGGCATATCTTGTCTTTTTTTCGTTTTCTCTTTTACCACCGGAGTACTTCGTCTTTCTGTCGCTTGATCTCTTTGGTCTGTGGCATGGGAAGGTTTGGGAAGAGGGTCAGTCCCGGTTCCTCTTCGAGTGACTCGACAGTGACGAAGTGGTTCTTCCAAGTGTGTGAGGGTACGGCGGAAGAAGTGCCGCCCCTGTTACATACCAAAGCGCACCTACATACCAAAGCGCACCCAATGCGGCGATACCGTTGTCACGAGAAAAGAGAATCACACCTTATGTCTTTTGCGTTTTTTCTGTTTCTCTGTCGAGATACTTTATCAATACCGGAGCAGGAGGAAACACCGTACCGCCCCCTTAAACGTCGAGGGGCGCCTCCTTTACTCTTCCCAAAGGTACCCAAAATTCCGACCTTCTTACCCCTATTCCCGAACTAATTATGGTAAGCGCGCCATAACCTGTGATTTCAGGCTCCTCACTTCAACCGTATATGCAAAGCACACCCTGCTCCCCCTACCCTTTACCTCAAACTTCTCTATTTCGACCTCCCCATTCCGACTTAATTTTGCACGTACCGGGGAGATCTTCCCGGTACGGGTCTTGTCAAGTCCGGGTACAGACCGGGACGATCTCCCCGGTCTGTATCTCTCTCGGAGTAGTCTTTTAGGACAGGGATATTGACTTTCGCATCTCCTTTTGTGTGAGACACAACAAAAATTGTACCTTTGCCACGTAATTCGGAAAACCTAATATCCGGTGAGAAAGAGGAAAAGCAAGCCTTGTCCCTCGGGCGGATCTGTGTGTACCTCCTTCTCCCACCCCTTTCACCTATATTTCACCTAAACAGTATGAATCTCGAAAAACTATTCCGGATCAAACGAAACAACAAACTCACACTCCGAGCGCTCGTGCGCTATGGCGCGTTCGCTTTAGCCGGCGCAGCCGTTTGGGACATCTTCCCCATGTCTGCATCGGCAACAACTCCGATAGAAACAGACTCTGCCACGTACCTCAATAACTTGGAGGTTCTTGGGACACGGAGGTTGCGGATGTCCCGTATGGATGTCCCTATCAGAGACCTACCCGTCACCGTCACCTCACTCTCCCTTGCGCCACTGAAAGCAAGAGGTATCATCGACTTTCAGACCGCTACGCGCTACATCCCGTCAGTCAATACCAGGACGACTTATGGTGCCTTTCAGCAAGTGAGCATCAGGGGCTTCGACTACTCTCCAATCGAGATAGACGGGATGAGGGACGAACGCACCACCTTCAACTCCTACCCCCTCCCCGACCTCAGTATGGTAGAGAGCCTCGAAGTCATCAAAGGACCGGCATCTATCCTCAGCGGGCACTCAAGCGTGGGCGGCTCAATCAATATCGTCAGGAAAACTGCAGGAAATACACCCCTTTTGGAACTATACCTGTCCGGCGGATCTTGGAATACCCGACGGATAAGTGGCGTGATAGGCGGTGCACTCAGCGACAACGTCAATACTCTCTTTAGTGTCAATCGCTCTTGGGGCAACGGCTGGAGGGATCGGGGAGACAGAAGGTTCTCCGTCTACAATAATACCACGTTCAAGATTGGAGATCGACACCTGTTTGACCTCAGACTCAGTTATACCAACGACTTCTATGGTACCGAAGCAGGGTTGCCGGGAACGATGCCCGGAGACATCAAACTCGTCTCATCGGACAGTCTTATTTACAGAGAGGGCGATATGCTCAATGGTCTGGATCTGAGCCGGCGTTACAATAACCGAAGCGATTTTATGTATAACCGCAACGCCAATGCACTCTTTAAGTACATCTGCTATCTGCCCAACGGCTGGAAGATCTCCAATAGAGCGATGTACAACCATGACGACATCGACTATTTCTCCACCGAGACACTGAGTTATCCACAGAGCAAAGATCCCGTCTACCCTTACTATTACACAAGAGGAGACCAAAAAATGTACATTGACCTGGATCACGTACAGCTCGCATTTCCTCTGCGCTTCCGACACAAGGCACAGACATTTCAAGACCAACTCGACCTTAACCTCAAGTTTGACTGGGGATCCGTCAAAAATCAAATGATGCTCGGGGCGTCCTACACGCTGATGGACAGGGTCTCGTTCTCCGGATACAATGTGGCTCCCTCACCTTATGCCGCCCATTTCCCAAAAGGCAATGACGACGTATGGGGACCTGGCGTGAACTCCGTCATCTCCTCATACACTCCGGACACATCGGCTCCGATGTACGAAAAGTTCAGCCTGGCTCGCCCCTCCGTCACTCAAGTCATAGGTGTCTTCGCACAAGATCTGATCGAGCTTTTTCCTCAACTCAAAGCGCTCTTGGCCATTAGGTACAATAACTACGCCATCCGCTACTACAAAAACTCCGAAGCAGTAGACGGGAAAGACCATTACAAGAGGGGAGAAAACACGGCAAACCTCGTCTACAACTCCCTCACCTACCGTGTCGGTCTGGTGTACGAACCGATCAAAGAACTAAGCCTATACGCAAGCTACGCCAATTTCTTTACCCCGGAAAGACGGGCACGATCATTTAGCGAAAAACAAATCCTCATTGACAGGAACGGGAAAGTCATCGACCAGAGTACTCTCGACTTCAAGAAGGCTGTATTTGACCCCACCACCGGGTACCAGGCAGAATTAGGAACCACATTCAGACTCGGAGATAAGTTCGAAGGAAGCCTATCCGTCTACCACATAACGCAGAAGAACCTTGTACGAACCATCGGTACAGTGCAGGGCGAAGTCAAAGGGAAACCGGTCACCCAGTCTGTTTTGGCGCAAGTAGGCACCGTCCTCTCTACTGGAGCCGAAACTTCTCTGAGTTACCGACCGGTCAAAAATTTGCTTCTGACAGCAGGATACGGCTTCTCCCATGCCCGGTATGGCGCAACGGCAGAGAACGAACTCGGACTCAAAGGCGCAGGTACCGGAGACTTGCTGAATTACGTACCCAAGCATACTTTCTTCACCTACGGGGATTACCGATTTAATCGAGGTATGCTCCGCGGCCTGTCCCTCAATTACAGCGTCACCTACACGGACAAGATTTACAGGGACTTCGGGAGAAATCTCTACTACGCTCCCTACACACTGCTTAACCTTGGTGCGAACTACACCCTGAAAGACACCGGACTGACATTCGGACTTCAAGCCGACAACGTCCTCAACAGAGTCTATATCGCACAGTCACTCGGTACACAGCCCATCCCCGCCGAGCCAAGGAGCATCAAACTGATGCTGACCTATAAAATTTGGTGATCATGCCCAAGCTTTTTCAGTTTCTCCACAAGTGGTTGGGCTTCCTTATGGCTCCACTGATGGTGATGTGGTTCCTCTCCGGATTCGTAATGATGTACCATTCGTTTCCGCGGGTAGAGAGGGCATCCGTCCTCAAAACCTTGGATGACCTCTCGCCTTCGGACACTTTGCCACACCCGGCCGAGGCATTGGCACTGTACAGGAGAGCCACGAGCCCTGACGCAACGATTGTTTCCGTCGGGATGGAGAAGCGCAAGGGGGAGATCCTGTTTTTCTGTCCGGGAGCGATGGAGATTTACTCCTTCGCTCTTCGGACGGGAAACCCTACCCCGACACACCTCCTTCCGTAGCCGACTTGAAAGAACTAAGCCATAAAATCACCGGTCACACCCTGTCCGAAATCGACACGATCACCCACCTGGATCAGTGGGTACCCTTTGCCGGCCGCAGGGAGGATCTTCCCTTTTACAGGGCAAAAATCTCGGACGAAGTCGGTACAGAGATCTATTTCTCAGGTAGAGACGGCTCCGTACTTCAGGAGACCGACGCACGTAGCCGCCTTATGTCCTATATCGGAGCCATACCACATTGGCTTTACTTCCGTCCTATTCGCGAACATATAGATCTATGGATAAAACTCTTCGTAATCCTCGGCATTGTGGGGTGTATCATGATACTTTCCGGTATGATTATCGGGATTTACAGGAGCCGGCAAGCGAAAAAGAAAGGAATCGGGAAATGGACACCATACCGTGATATCTGGTACAAATGGCACCACATATCGGGACTCTTTTTCGGCATTGTGGTGCTGACTTGGATGTTTAGCGGATGGATGTCTTTGGATAAACTACCCGAGTGGCTTTCGGGACCGATGCCGAGGGAAGGCTTTTATCGTCTCTCGGATCCCTCTGCTATTTCTCGTGAAGTCGCACTGTCCGAAAAGACGCTGCCCCGTAGTCTTTCGGGGATCAAGAAGCTCTCTTACAGATTGTACTTCGGAAATCTTATCTACTCGGCCGAAAGCGTCAAAGGCACCGAATACTTTACTTCCGAGAGAAAACCGCTCATTTCCGAAGCCGATGTCCTCCTTTTCATCAAGGAGCAACTTCCCGACACCGAAGTAACAAGGGTAGAACTCACAGACCAATACACCGACGACTACCTTCCCCACCCATCCGGCAAACGCAGGCCACCGCTACCTGTCATCAGGGTCGAGACAGGGGAAGGCACAACCATTTACGCAGGCGTAAACGAGCCCGCACTCCAAATCAGCAATAAGGCCACACGACTCAATGCCTGGGCTTACCAAAGACTGCACTCCCTCAAATTTTTGTGGAGCTACAAACACCCCATTCTCTGGAGATTAATTATGTTTTTTCTCCTCACGGGAGGTACCGTCGTCAGTGTCACCGGTTTAGTCCTCGGCATACGCCTCATCACCCGAAGGGTGAGAAAGAGTCCTCTTAGCCGGTAGCCCACTAATGGGGAACCCGAAAACGAGACCCGTACCGGGGAGATCTTCCCGGTACGGGTCTCGTCAAGTCCGGGTACAGGCCGGGACGATCTCCCCGGTCTGTATCTCCCGTAGTAAGCAGTCTGTAGCCGGAGTTAGCTGTGATGAGCGTCCCATATCGGCAGAGACGCGAAACCGAGTCCCCCCTGTGTCCTTGACACAGGGGCATTTGAAAGAGGTTCTATTTCAGAAAAAAGTGAGGATTACACCCTCATTCGATCCCGAGACCCGGTCGAGGGGACCACGTATCCCGTCAAAATGTAGAGAGACACCACCGATACGCTCTATGCGATCGGTGAAAAAGTCGTACTCGATCTTCAAGTTGCCGATACGCTCCACTCTTTTATTCGGGAACTCGTACTCGATGTCGTACGGTCCCACTCTCTCAAGGGCTCCGTCGTGGAAGGCATACTCGAAATCATACCGGCCGTATCGGACGATGCGGTTGCGGTCGAAAATGACGTTATTACGGGCTGTGCGCACCGCTTCGCCCGTCTTCATGTTGAAGAGCTGATAGCCGCGGGGGTCGATGATGCGGATGTTGTCGAGGTAGCCGTTCTTGAGTACAAAGACGATTTCGCCCCGAATCATAATCTCCACAGACTTCAAGTCTCCGCCCAAAATATCCACCCTCGACTCGTTAGGGTCAAAAGGTACGATGCCCGGACGGCGACCGTAGTCCGACCCGAAGGGGTCACGGGACGCACTCCAGGTGCCGTCGGGATAGAGCAAAACTTGGATGCCGTCTTCGGTGTAGGCCCGGATTTGGGCAAAAGCGCCCTCTGCCACGAAGAGCAGGGCGCTGAGGACTGATAGAATAAAGGAGTATTTCATAGAGTCTAAAGAAAATTGCCGGATTGGATGCTGTTCTTCCGTCCTCAAATATATCCATTTTCTCCAAGCCCTAAGCCTCAAGGCTCCAGAAGCAGGACTTCGTGCGGTCCGATTTCTATCGTCTCGCCGAACTTCCGCCCTGTGAAAAAGTCGGTCAGACCGGTAGGTATATCAAGCGGGACACCGGACGGGCGAATCGTCTTCGTCTCATCCGTGCCGTTCATCACGACGGTGGCGCTCAGCTCGTCCAAGATCCTTTGGTAGATGTATACTCCGTCCACGAGGGGAGCTTGCACCAAGCGTCCTTCACTGATGAGCGGGTTCCATTTGCGCCACGAGAGGAGTCGGCGCGTGAAGTCATACGCTTCTTTTTCCTCCTTCGTCAGAGCCTTGCCCTCAAAGAAACTGCGACTGTCGCCTTCCCATCCCCCGACGAAGTCCTGCCTCAGGAGTCCGTCACCGTTCTCCTTGTCCGCCGGCATCAGAAATTCGGTGCCGTAGTAGATCTGTGGGATGCCCCGTGTGGTCAGGAGGAATGTCAGTGCCTGTTTGTAGCGGCGGAGGTTACGGGCATCGGTGGAGTCTTTGGTAAAGCGGGAAGTGTCGTGGTTGTCGAGGAAAATGAGGAGGCTGTCCCTATTCTCGAAGACGAAGTCACTGGAAAGGTACTCATAGAGGCGGTGAAGGCCGTTTTCCCACGGTGTAGTGACTTCGTCGAAAGCTTTGTCCATAGCGAAAGTGAGGGGGAAGTCCATCACGGTGGGCAGATTGCTCTCTCTCGGAGCAGAGAGGCGGCTGTTTCTCTGCCAATAGGCGACTTGGCTCTTGTCCGTGTACCAGGTCTCTCCCACGATGTTGAAAGCCGGGTACTCCGAGAGGACTGCACGGCACCACTCTGCCATCCCGTCCCAGTCCGCAAAAGGATGCGTGTCCTGTCTGATGCCGTCGATCCCCGCGTACTCTATCCACCAGATGCTATTCTGTATGAGATAAGTGAGGACGTGGGGGTTCTTCTGGTTGAAGTCGGGCATAGTCCGGACAAACCATCCGTCAAGCGCCGCTTCCCGGGCCTCCGGAGAAGTGTACGGGTCCATCTGCGTGGCGGTCTTGAACGATGAGGGGACGAAGCGGGAGCCGTGGTGGTACCAGTCTTCGGACGGCATATCGGTGAAGAGATAGTTCTCGCTTCCGGAGTGGTTGAATATCATATCCATGATGACTTTCAGCCCGTTGGCGTGGGCTTCGGAGACGAGGGTTTTGAAGTCTTCGTTCGAGCCGAGACGCGGGTCTATCCGGTAGTAATCCGTCACCGCATACCCGTGATAGGAGCCCTCGTCCATATCATTGATTTGGATGGGATTCAGCCAGAGTGCCGTCACGCCGAGATCGGTGAAATAATCCAAGTGCTTCCGAATGCCTTCAAGATCTCCGCCGTGCCGCGCGAAAGGGTCGCTGCGGTCGACGCGCTCTTCTTTGAGACCCGGGACGCGGTCGTTGGCTGGGTTACCGTTAGCGAACCGGTCGGGCATAATGAGGTAAAGGACATCCGTTTTGCCAAAGCCTTGGGCTTTGGTCTCGGAGGTGTCTCGCTCCCTAAGTTCGTAGGGGATGCGCTCGAGTGTGCCGTCCCTGTGCTTCAGCTCGATGACGAAAGTCTGACTTGGTGCACCCGTCAGGTCGAGATAAAGGAGGCGGTAACGGGGATTGGAGGGAAAAGCAACCGTTTCCTCCAGCTTTACGCCCTCGGCCTTCCCCAGGCGGACATCCGCCGTACCCATATTCTCGCCGTGCAGCAGGATCTGGAGGCGCGGGTTTTTCATACCGCTCCACCAGAAGAGTGGGGCAGTATGCAGGACTTGGGCGGAGACCGGGATGCCGAAGGAAAGGAGTAGGGCGGAGAGGACGAAAAAAGTACGGAGTTTCATACGGTTGGGGTTCACAAGCAGGAGTAAAAAAGAGGTGCGGCTCCGCCATCACAGGGTGCCGCACCTCAAAATGGTTGTCATTAAAGCTTTACGAAAACATAGTTTCCCGTAATGTCGTTGAAGTAGACATCATAAGTGCCGGCGGTCTCGGAGGTGACCACCCAGTTATTGTCATTGACGGACGTAGCCTTGCCGAAGTCGGTGGGGAAGGTGTCCTTTGCCACACCGCCCCAGCTTGTTCCCCAAGCCTCGTCGGCGCGTATCTTGAATTGCCCCGCCTTGATCTCTACACCGCGAGCCACCCAGATGTGGTCGTCGCCGGGATTGGAGAGCGGGGTATCCTTGTCCCAAGAGATGACCGCGTCGCCAACGAGACCCATAGTTTTGTACACCTTGGCGTCAGCTATCGGCTCAGCCGTGAGCGTACTATTAGCGGGGTCAAACTCGCCCTCGTTAAGTGTGAGGGTGAGGTGGTAAAGACCTGCAGAAGGGATGATCTTGATGTTCGTATCCCCACCTTCAAAAGTGAGTTTGCCGTCCTTCATCCCGACGACCTTACCCCAGTCGCCAACAGCGCCTTCCGGCACGAGCTTAAAAGCAGCATCGCCCTTGAAATAGCCGTAGTAGTGGAGAACGTTCGTGTCGTTTTCGTCCGCGAAGAAAGCGAAGTCGGTGCTATTGATATTCCAGCTCACCCTGCCCGTGATGTCGCCCACGAGGTAGAAATAAGGCGGACGCATAAGGAAAGCAAACGGCGTGACGGTAAGTTCGAGAGGAGCGGACGTGGTCACCTTGTCCGCTATCTCCGGAGAGCCGGCCTCTAGGAGGAGGGAAGAAACCAACTCCGCTTTCAGCTTGGCGGGCTTGCCCATGGCGAGTCCCAGCTCACTCACGAGCTTTTTATTGAACGTGTCGTCAAACGGCACGACAAGCTTTTTGTCACCCGCCGGCACCGGAATCACGATAGCCAAGGCGGGATCGGCGGGGTTCGAGAGGCGGAGTGCGTAGGACGCGGGCACCGTGGTGCCGTAGTCTGCGGCCGTCCAAGTGAAAGAGACTTCGGTCGCCGTACCTTTTGCCAAAGTCACGCTCGTGGCGGAAGCCGAGAGGGCGGGGGCTTTGGGTGTAGCGCTCAGGGTGGGATTATTGCCCAAGTCTCGTTCGCATCCCGTAAGCGCCAAGACGGGCGCCAGGAGAAGCGAGAAAAGTATGGTCTTTGCGTTCATATCTTTAAGTATATCTCTATTTTTCAGGAAAAGACAGGGTAAAGGAGAAGTCCTTGCTGGCGGGGTATTCATCGGCCGAAGCGTCTGTCCGGATCCTATTTGATTTCAAATTTCGGACTGAATTTGGTACAGACCAAAAAGGTTTCGTCGGTACGTATCCCGCACAAGCGCCGGTACGGGCAAAAAACTCTTCCCGGTACGTACCAAATTCAGCCCGGGGTCAGAGCCCGGGCGTCGGACTTCCTTTTGTTCCCCAGAAGGGTCAATACCCGGGGTTTTGCTTCAAGTTTTCGATATTGGCAAGGAGATCCGATCCGGGGATGGGGTAGAGGTTACGCGTAGCGTCCACGGCACGACCATGCTCTGCGCCCCCTTTCCACTCCCACATATAGTCAGCCGTGGTGAGAAGCTTGTAGCGGATGAGGTCCGTGCGGCGGTGACCCTCCCAGTAGAGCTCGCGACCGCGCTCATCAAGGACATCGCGGAGCGTGATGGAAGTCACGGTCGGCACGCCGGCACGGGTACGTAGGGCGTTAAAGTAGCGGAGACCTTTGGACTTATCGACAGAAGCATCGCGGAGGGAGGCTTCGGCGTAGATGAGATGCATTTCCGCAAGGCGGAAGAGCGGGAAATCCATATCGCAGAAATCCACGTGTAAGGGCTTGGAGCCGTCGGTGCGGAGGTTGACGAACTTATAGACGTGTACCCCCTGGTTAAATTCCTTGAGCTTAGGCATATCCGGAGTGCTACGCAAAATGAGTGCGCGGGAATCGTCCGGGGCTTTGTCGAAGAGTTTGGCAAAAGTAGGCGTTGCACGGTTGCCACCCCATTTCTGGTTGGTACCGATACCGGGGATTTTGCCCTGCGCCACGAGCGCACCAATCACGTTGTCGTTGAAAGAAGAAGCGACAAAGAACGTAGGACCCGACCAGCTCTGAGCGTTATTGCCGTCTGCCACGACGCTGAGGATGATTTCGTCGCGGAACTTGTCGTTATCCCCGTAGAAGAGATGCTTGTACTCGTTGTGGAGCGTGTAACCGGAGCTAATGACCTTTTCGGCGTACTCGGCGGCCTCTTTGTAGCGAGGTTCACCGGTGTAGACTTCGGCATTGAGGTAAAGACGGGCGAGGAGTGCCTCAGCGGCGCCGGCGTCTGCCCTACCGTAGACCTGCTGGCGGGCGGGCTTCAGCTTGGGCAGAATATCGAGAAGCTCGCTCTCCACGTACTTGAAGAGGTCTGCCCTTTGGATCTGCTTGGGCGCCGTCTTGCCTGTGGCATCCTTTTCCGTAAAGAAGGGAGGGTTACCGAAGACGTCCATAAGCACCCAGTACTGATAGGCACGGATGAAGCGGGCTTCTGCCTTCATAAGCTCTTTTTCCCCCGCATCTATGGGCGAGGCATCGATATTGACGAGGAACTCGTTGGCAAACTTGATCTGAATGATGGAGCGGTAATAGAGCCCTTGCACGAAGCCGGTGGAGGCATCCCACTTCATTTCGTTCAGACCGTTCAGAGCCGCGTCATCCCAAGCGTTTTTGGCTTCGTCCGTAGGAAGCTCTTGGATGTTCCAAAAGGCGCGGGTAAAGCCGGTGAAGCCGTCGTCGAGGTCTGCCACGTCATTTTCGCTGAGCGACCACGCTCCGTAGACTTTGGCAAGAGCCTCGTAAGTGCTCTTGGTGTCCGAGTAAACTTTGGCACTCGTTACGTCATTGGTGGGGACTCTGTTGAGGTCTTTGACGCAAGAGGAGAGCGAGAGCACACAGAGCGTACCCAGGGCTAAAGCCGTATATCTGATTTGTTTCATATCCTTCGTTTGTTTCTATGGGATCCGATTAAAAGGTCAGACCGAGGTTCACGGAGAAGACGCGCGGAACGGGGTAGAACTGATAGTCTATACCGTTACCGATCTCGGGATCCACCCCTTTGTACTTCGTAAGGGTGAAGACGTTTTGCACCGTAGCGCCAAGGTTGACGGCCACTGCGCCGTTCCACACCCGACCGAAGTCGTAGCTGAGGGAGAGGTTATCCATCTTGAGGAAAGAAGCGTCCTTGACGTAGTAGTCGGAGAGGTAGTGCGAGCGCTCGAAGCGGGTCGAGAGGATGTCGCGGGCTCCGTTATTGAGCCAGCCGAGCTTGTCTTCCACGGAGGCGTAGGTACCACGGTCGGAAGAGACGTTGTCGTAGACATAATTACCTATGCTTGCCCTCAGAGAAGTGGAGAGGGTGAGGCCGCGGAAGCGGAGAGACGTGGAGAGACCCATGAAAACATCAGGATCGGGCTTGCCGACGTGGCTCTTGTCGTAGTTATTGATCACACCGTCGCCGTTGAGGTCCGCAAAGAGCCCTTCGACCGGCTTGCCTTCAGCGTCATAGACCTGTCGGTAGAGGAAGAAAGAGTTCGGCGCATAACCCTCGGAGTGCATCTGGACGTTATTGCCGGTACCTCCTGCTATGCCCCCTGTCTCCACGCCGAGGTAGTCGGGGTCGTAGGTTTGGTTGAGCTTAGTAATACGGGTCTTATTGTAGGTGACGTTGTAATTGATATCCCAAGTCCAGTCTTTGGTATCGACGGGGATGTAATTCAGACTCACTTCGACACCGTCGTTGGTGATCTGTCCGATGTTCGTGAGAACCTTGTTGGAAAAGTTGGATCCGGCCGGTATGGGAATCGTATTCAGGAGGTCGCGGGTGTCCTTGTGGTAGTAGTCCACGGATCCTGAGAGTCGTCCGTCGAGAAAGCCGAAGTCGAGTCCGGCGTTCGTGGTGACCGTCTGCTCCCACTTTATCTCTGCGTCATAGGCCAGCGGCTTGTACATATTGTACCAAGTGTCTCCGAAGAGGTATTTCGACTGATTGCCACTAAGGGCGTAAGAGGCGAGGTAAGAGTAATTACCGATACCATCCTGCTGACCGGTAACCCCATAGCCCAAGCGCAGCTTAAGGTCGTATAGGGCATCCACGTCCTTGAGGAAGGACTCTTCTTTCATTTTCCACGCGAAAGCGAAAGAGGGGAAGACGCCCCAGCGGTTGGCGGGAGCAAAGCGCGAAGAGCCGTCTGCACGGACCGTTGCGGTGAGAAGATAGCGACCGAAGAGGGTGTAATTCAGGCGTCCGTAGAAGGAGACGAGCGTATTTTGGGGCATATTGCTCTCGAAGTTGGGTTTATTGTACTCTATACCCGTGGCAGTCTTCTCGGAGAAGAGGGATTCTTTCGTGAGCCAGTCTTGGTAGGAGTAGCCGGCCATTACATCGAAAGTACTGTGTATGGAAGCTACTTCTTTGCGGTAATTGAGGTAAAAGTCGAGGAGTTTATTGTGTTTCTCCTGCAAGTATCTATTGTCGAGACCGCCCTTGCCCGTCTGCTGGTTGGTGTAGGAGATAGGGGAAGTCGCAGGGATATAGATGGTGCCTTCGGCGTGGGTGTAGTCGTAGGCGAGGTTGAGATTGGCCGTGAGATCGCGGAAGAAGGGCAGGGTGTACGCTATGGTGGCGTTGCCGATCAGTCTGCCCACGGAGCCCCGGTCTTCCTTGTCATTGAGGAGAGAGAGGGGATTCTTGGGGGCAAGGGGCAGTGGGATGACGTGCCCTGCGTCGTCTTTGCCCGTAAGGTAATGGTAGGTCTGGTCAAGTGGTGCAAGTCCTGCCTCCAAAGTACCTTTCACCGGCTCGCCTTGGCGAAGGACTGGATGGGTAGGGTCCATCTGCACCGCCGCGGATATGGCACCCTTGTCGGCAAAGCGGTTATTGGTGCGGGTCGCCTTGAGGTTGAGGTCTATTTTGAGGTCGTTATTGAAGAAACGGGGGTTCAAGGAAAGGTCGCCGGAGAGGCGGTTCATGCGATCCGTCTTGAGGATACCTTTTTCGTCATAGTAACCGATGGAGACACGATAGGGGAGCCAAGAAGTGGAGCCCGCGATGCTGAGGTTGGTGTCGGTACCGAGACCTATTTGGTAAATTTCTTTCTGCCAATCGGTATTTGCGTCACCGAGGAGGCTGATGAACTTTTGGTCACCGTGTGCTTTCACAAGTGCCCTCACTTCGTCGCCGGTGAGCACATCCACGTAGCTCTTGGGCGTAGAGACGGAGAAGCGGGTGGAGGCGCTCACTTGGAGCTTCTGACCGAGGGTACCCTTTTTTGTCGTTATGATGATGACCCCGTTGGAGGCGCGTGAGCCGTAGATGGCGGTCGCTGAGGCGTCCTTGAGGATGTTCATGCTCTCGATGTCGTTGGGGTTAATGGCACTGAGGGGACTTGGGGAACCGGGGACGTTGCCGTTCTCGAGGGGTACGCCGTCAATGACGATGAGGGGGTCATTGGAGGCATTCAGCGAAGCGCCGCCACGGATGCGGATCTTGGAGCCTGCACCCGGAGAACCGCCTCCGGAGACGATCTGCACGCCGGCTACTTTACCCGCGATGAGCTGATCCGGGGTCTGGATAAGCCCTTTCTTGAAGTCTTTGTTGCCGATGGCGGTGACAGAACCGGTGAGGTCCTCTTTCTTCACCGAGCCGTAGCCGATGACCACGACCTCTTCGAGGAGCTCTTGGTCTTCGAACATGCGGACGAGGGGATTGGCCTTGAGCTCGGCGACGGAGAGGGTAAGGGTCTTGAAGCCCACGTAGGAGAAAGAGAGGGTCTCAGAGGGATTGACTTTGAGTGAAAAGTTACCGTCGAGATCCGTGATGGTGCCGACGCCGTTCCTTTCGTTCACTTTCACGGTGACACCCATCAGCGGGTCACCGTATTGATCCAAGACGGTGCCGGAGGCAGTCGTGCTTTGGCCATAAGCCGCCACAGCGCCCGTGACGAGGGCGAACCAGAGCGCCATAAAGGTCAAAAAGAATGGTTTGAGCCTGTATTGATTCATAACAGTGGAATGTTGTGTGGAGATTATTGATCTCAAAAAGTGGTAATCGGGTGTGCCAAAGAGGGGCGGAAATTCTGGTACGTGTCTCGCGAACTTCCCGGTCTGTATCTCGATCGGAAAAGGTACAGACCGGGGATTTCGTTTCGGTACGTATCTCGTAAAAGTCTTCTCCTGAGGGCAGCCCTTCCGCCTTACTTAACGGCGCGGAGAATGACGGCAAAGCCGCCGCCTTCGACTTCGTTAAGCATGAGGGTACTCTTATTCGTGACTTTCTTCGTGGTGATGCTGTACGCGTACTGGTTGGTCTGATAGTGTGCGTCTTTTTTGTCCTGCCAAATTTTGGCTTCGTATTTCACGCCCGGGGTGAGGAAATCGAGCTTGATCTTCGTCTCGCGGTTGACGCCGCTGACGCTGCCGATATACCAGTCTTCGGAGTGCTTGTCCTTACGTGCCACGGTGATGTAGCGCCCGGGCTCTGCTTCGAGGTACTTGCTGTCCTGCCACTCGACGGGTACCGCTTTAATGAACTCGAAAGCATCCATTCTCTCCTCGTAGTGTTCCTTGAGGTCGGCCGCCATCTGGAGGGGTGTGTACATCGTGAGGTAAGAGCCGAGCTGGTTGCCTATCGTGGTGCGGACTTTATTGGGGTTATCGGGGTTAAGCCTTGAGAGATCAAACATCACGATGCCCGGTGTGTAGTCCATCGGACCTCCGATGAGACGCCCAAAAGGCAGTATCGTAAGGTGATTGGCGGGGTTGCCACCCGTCTGGAACTCCTGCCCTTTTGCAGACTCCTGAGAGAGAAGGTTGGGGTAGGTGCGCGAAAGTCCCGTCATGTGGACGCTCTCGTGGGCATTGACCATAATGTGATGCTTGGCCGCCTCTTTGACCACGTAGAGGTAATGATTCACGAGCCACTGACCGTAGTGGTGCTCACCGCGAGGCAGGATGTCGCCCACATAGCCCGTCTTCACGGACTTGTATCCCCACTTATTCATAAAGTCGAAGGCATCCTTGAGGTGGCGCTCGTAATTACGCACGGAAGAGCTCGTCTCGTGGTGCATCACCATCTCGACACCTTTCTCCTTGGCGTACTCCGTAATCTCCTTGACATCGAAGTCGGGGTAGGGCGTCACAAAGTCGAAGACGTAATCTTTCTCATTTCCGAACCAGTCCTCCCAGCCGACGTTCCAACCCTCTACGAGAAGCCCTTTGATGCCGTGTTTGGAGGCGAAGTCGATATAGCTTTTGACGTGCTTCGTATTCGCACCGTGACGACCATTGGGCTTGACCATAGAGTAATCGGTCTTACCGAGATGGACACTGCGGAGGTCGTCCGTGTAAGCCCAGGTGGACTTACCAGTAATCATTTCCCACCAGATGCCCATATACTTCATGGGCTTAATCCAAGAGGTATCTTCGATGACCGAGGGGTCGTTAAGATTGTAGACGAGCTTGGAAGCGAGGATGTCCCGCGCATCATCGCTGACGATGATCGTGCGCCACGGGGTATTGAACGCCGTTTGGACGTGACCCTTATTGCCCTGAGCGTCCGGAGTGAGGTGGACGCGGAGGATGTTCGCTTTCTCGTCCAGCTCGAGGTTGATGGCGGGGAAGTCGATCAGTGCGGCCTCGTGGATATTGAGATACAGACCATCGTCCGTCTTCATCTGAAGGGGAGTCTGCACGCCGGTTTTAGAGAAATCGTACTGCGAGGCATTATAGATGTGCGCTTTGTCGTAAAGTCCGCGTATCTCGGAGAGCCGGCTCTCGGTGTAGTCGTACTCCTCCGTATCGTAGTCACCACACAACCACCACGCGGTGTGGTCTGCAGGCATCGCAAACTCGGTGGCTTCCTCTTTGACCGTAAAATAGGTGAGCTTCTCTTGGTCGGGGAACTCGTAGCGGAATCCGAGACCGTCATCAAAGAGGCGGAAACGGATGCCCATCTCCCGACCGTTCGCTTTCTGTCGGAGCGTCACGAAAAGCTCGTTGTAGTGGTTGCGCACCTTCGAGACTTCGCCCCAGACGGGTATCCAGGTTTCGTCAAAAGTGTCCTCCATGGTCTTCACGACCTCAAAGTCCGCCGTGAGGTCGCCCTCTGGGTTATCTGCGAGATAGAACCCCAAGCGGCTCGGCTTGGTGACCGTCCGATTTTTGAAAGAGAGGGCATACGTCGGCTCGCCCGAGTCCGTGAGGGCAAACGTCAGCGACAGGTTCCCGTCCGGCGACCGGAGCGTAGTCTCCTCTGCCTTTTGTGCCGTGGCAGAGAGAGTGAGGAACAAGAGCGAGGATAGGAGTGTGGTGCGGATTGTACTCATCTCTGAATCTTATTGTAGATAAAAGCGAAACCCTCATTTGGGGGTATTCATTGAACTGTATTTCTGAAATTCGGGATAAAAGTTTTATATTCGTAAAAGCTACGGGAAAGGTATCCCCTAAACCCCGTTGCATTTTAATAACGAAACAAAGTTAGGCAATACTTTACCCCAATAAAAATAGTGACCGAAATATATAACCGTTTCAGCCGAAATATAATCTTATTTAATCTGATTTTCAGATAGATATGGTTTTCTTCGTGGGGTAAAAATATAACGGAAAACTAATCCTTTTTGATCCTTTTTCTCAGTGAAAAAAGTTTTTCCCGCTTAAACCGATCCGAAAAAAGGTACAGACCGGAGAGATCGTCCCGACCTGTACCACGAGTAAAAAAGATACAGACCAAGGAGATCGTCCCGATACGACCAAAAATAATTAAGTAGTCAGAGACGTGCGTCGATGGCGAGGATGGCATCCTCGAAGAGTGCATTGTCAAGGGAGGATTTGTTTTTCACTCTCGTCTTGTAGGTATTGATGGTGTGGACGGAGTAATCGAGGAAGCCGGCGATGTCGTCGCTCTTGGAGATGCCGAGGCGTATGAGTGCGAAGATGCGCATCTCCGTCGTCAGCCTCCCTGAGGAAGGCCGCTCACGTTCTTCGGGTGGAAAAAGAGCATTGTAGCGGTCTATGAAATTGGGAAAGAGACGGAGAAAAGTGACGTCGAAATTTTCGTACATATTCTCGCGCTCCTTCTGAAGCTCCTTCGGGTCAAAAGCCTCCTTGATGTCCGCATATTTTTTGTCCCTCAGCTTATTGCCCACAAAGCGGTAGAGCCCTTCGAGCTTTTTGATGTGGGAGGAGTCGTTGAAGAAAGAGAGCCCGATGTACTCGTCCTTGATTGTGTTGACTTCCATCAGTTCTCTATTGATGGCGGAAAGAGAGGCGTTGTGAGCCGCGATGGTGCGATGTGCCCGTCTCAGTTTTTTGACCTGACCGAATACGATGAGCGAGAGGACTATGAGTGCCACGCAGAGCGCTACCACAAGGATGAGCCCTGAAGACAGGGTATTTTTTTGGATGTCCAAAAGAATATAACGTCTGTTTTCTATGAGAGGAAGAATATCCGCCACGTCTATCTTGCGGTGATACGCGTTATAGAATGTGGCATCCTCCAAAGCCGTCTGAGCGTAGAGATACGACCGATCCAAGTCCCCTTTTCCGAAGAGAAGGCGGGAGAGCTTGATGAGGGAGGTATTTTCCCTCGTGGCGTTGTGCAGGTCGAGGATGGCACTTCGGGCGTAATGCACGAGACTCTTCTCCTCTTCTCCTTTTTCGGAGTAAAGGTCACCCAAGATAGCTTCGGATATAGAGCGGGAGTGCGACGGTACGCCACTCATCCCGAGTATAGTCTCAAAACTCCGGATCGCTCCCTGTAAGTCACCCGCCATAATACGCTCGTGACCCCGCACAAAGTTGTACATCCAAGAATCCTTGGAGAGCATAGACAGAAGACTGCGACTGTAAGAGAGGGTTTTCTCCCTGTATATACTGTCCACGCCGCTTACGGAATAGGTGTAAGCCGTGAGGTCATAGTAGGTCTTGGAAGCGACCCAAAGGGCGTATTTTTTGGTCTCGGAGCTCAGGGAAAGGATATCTTGGACCTCGAGAATATCGGTGGCCTCTTTGAAAAGACCGGCAGAGGTAAACACGAGAACTTTATCGAACAGTACTTTTGCTTTCTCTTCCTTCGAGAAGTCCGGAGACTCGGATATAAGCTCTTCCTTCAACCGGACATAATGAAACGCAGAGTCGAAGCGGTAACTCAAAAAAGCCTCACCGAGTGCCCCGAGGATTTCGAGGCGGGCACTGTCCGAAGCGGCGGCCGAGAGCTCACCGTGAAGTTGGCGGATGGTCTCCTCTTTTCGGGCAAAATAGCGTTCCCTGTTTCTTACCGAAGCATCCAAAGTATCCAAGAGAGCCTTTTCCTCCGGAAAATTGCCGGACACCTGCCCGCCTCCTTTACAAGAAGACAGGTTCATCAGCGACATCAAAAAAAGCGCTAAACACAGTGAAACAAAGTTCCCGGGTCGTTTTTCCATTTTGTCCGACGTAGGTAATCCGCGATAAAATTACCAAAATATCCCTTACTACCCGCCCTCGACCCGGTACTACCGATACCTGTGTACAAATGTACAGGCACATAAAGACAAAGTTTTCCGTGAAAGTATCTTCGCAATATGTCTCGAAAGCAAGACGCAACTGACGGAAGCGACCGGAACCTGTCGAAAGGAGTCTCCACCGATCCATCTTTTCTTTTTCTTATTGTTTTATATATGATATTCTCTCATAAAGAATAGATACATACAATAGATGATGAATCATAAGCATGTGGAAAGTGTGGAAAAGTCCTTAGAACTCCCTATCTATCGGACTTCTTGATGTGGAAAAGGGTAGGGGAGAGCGTGTGGAAAGCGGAGGGATAACTTTTTTCTCGAAAGTTTGGTCATCTCAGGATTATTGCCTCATAAGATTTTTCTTCGGACTTCCAAAGAAATTACGATAAAGTTACGCATAATCTTTCCACAGCTTATGCACACCTGAGGAGTTACTTGTCCACATCTTTTCACGTCCTACCAACACTAATCCCCAAAAAATTCGGTCCGTATCTCCTGCTGAAAAGGTACGGGCCGAAATTAATTTTTAGGTCTGTATCTCATCCTCGCGAGATACAGACCTAAATCAATATGCCTTACGGGTGTCTCTGCTTTCTCTCAATGGCAAGCCAAGAAACGCTCCGCCTCAATGGCCGCCTGACACCCTGTGCCGGCACTCGTAATGGCTTGGCGGTAATGAGGGTCGGCACAGTCTCCGGCAGCGTAGACACCGTCGATATTGGTGCGTACAGTGCCTTCCACCGTCTTGATGTATCCCGTCTCATCGAGTGTGATTTGACCGGAGAGGAAGTCTGTATTGGGCTTGTGACCGATGGCGAGGAAAAATCCGTCTATCTCGAGGTCGTAGTGTTCTTCGTTTTCCTTGCCTTTGTTCTTGACGAGGTGCGCGCCCGCGACTCCGTTTTCTCCATAGAGTCCTTCGGTCTGTGTGTTCCAGAGTACTTCGATTTTGGGGTTATTCATTACCCTGTCTGCCATTACTTTGGAAGCACGCAACTCGTCTCTGCGGACGATCATATACACTTTGGAGGCCAGGGAAGAGAGATAAATGGCCTCCTCACACGCGGTGTCTCCTCCGCCCACCACGGCTACCTTTTGATTGCGGTAAAAGAATCCGTCACATGTCGCACAAGCACTCACGCCCATACCGGCGTATTTGTTTTCGTCCGGCAGACCGAGGTATCTGGCGGATGCACCTGTGGCGATGACTACGGTCTCGGCCTCCACGACGCTTTCGCCGTTATTGATTTGAGCCGTGAACGGGCGCTTGGACAGGTCTATGCTCGTCACTTCGCCCGTGATGAAACGTGCTCCGAAGCGCTCTGCCTGCTTCTTCATCAAGTCCATAAGCTCGACCCCGGTGATACCTTCGGGGAAACCGGGAAAGTTCTCAATCTCGGTCGTCGTCGTGAGCTGACCTCCGGGTTGGATGCCTTCGATGACGAGCGGGGAGAGGTTTGCCCTCGAAGCGTAAATGGCGGACGTGTATCCGGCGGGACCGGTACCGATGATGAATACTCTTGTCTTCGTGACGTTGTTGCTCATAAGCGTATGATTTGATGTTCAAATAGTTTACTTGACTTGAGAAAGGATCATCTCAAGTCTATAACCGGTTTGCCCGGCAGTTTGTTTGTGCTGAAAGCGAAGAACCCGTCTTCTGTCATCTCTTTGTACGGTCCTTTTTCGAGACTCTTTACGGTTACTTTGATGTCCGAAGTGCTGCCTTTCTCTTTGATCCGGATAAGGGTAGGGAGGTACTTCTCTGTGGCTTCTGCCGTGAGGCCGGCTATTTGGGAAGACGTTTTGCCTTTAGGTTTGGCGGTGACGCGGTACCCTTTGCCCGGCACTTTGGTTTCGGTGACGGAAAAGGCTTCTTTGCGTACTTCGGAGAGGTTGAGGAGGGGATTAATCATCGCGAGGTCTTCCTTCATCGGAAGAGAGAGGTTTACTTCGCCGTTCTGCTCAAGATAGACCCAGAGGTTCGTGCCGTCGTACCACGCTTTCATTTGCCGGGTGGTGAAGTGGAACTTTTTGCCATACGCCCAGTAATTGCCTTCCACCTCTTTTTCGCCGTCCATAGAGATGACGAAAGTGATCCGGAGACCTTTGGAGGCATCGGCGGCGGCTATTATCTTGTCCAAAACGGGCGTAGCGGCGAAACCGGAAAGGACGGTAAAGAGTGCCAAAAAGGCAAGGATTATCTTTCTCATAAGTTTCTTTTTCAGTGTCTGTTTGCGTTACAAGCGGGGAGGTCAAAAATTTCGGTCTGTACCGGAGCCTTCTCTTGATCTGTACCAAATAAATTTTTTGGTCTGACCGGAAAGAAAATTTTGGTCCGTATCCCTTTTCTTGCTCTTTCCTTTCTCTTTTTGATGTCCGAAAGGGACGGAAGTTTAGTCGGCATCCAATTCCTCGATGGAAGCGGGTATCACGTCCTGGGGTTTATTGCCCTCTTTCGGAGTAACGATGCCGCCTGCTACGAGTTGATTCATAAGCCGTGCGGCACGGTTGTACCCGATGGAGAATTTTTGCTGGATAAGCGAGATGGAGGCTCTCTGCTCCAATACCAACATCCGTGCTACTTCATCGAATATCTCGTCCTTGTCGTTGGGGTCAAGCGCCATACCTGTACCGTCGGAAGGCGATCCCGTAGTACTCTTATCGTCCGTCACTTCAGGAAGCTCGTAAGCCTCCGTGTAGCCCCTTTGGGCGGAGATGAAGTCCACGATGGCGTTCACTTCCGGTGTGTCGACGAAAGCGCACTGTACACGCGTCATATTACTGCCACTCTGATAGAGAAGGTCGCCTTTGCCCACGAGGCGGTTGGCTCCGGTGGTGTCAAGGATGATACGGGAGTCCATACTGGAAGTGACGCGGAAGGCGATGCGGCCGGGAAAATTGGCCTTAATGGCACCGGTGATGATCTTGGCTGTGGGTCTTTGGGTGGCTATGATTGCGTGAATGCCGATGGCTCGTGCTTTTTGAGCCAGACGGGTGATGGGAATCTCTATTTCTTTACCGGCCGTGATGAGCAGGTCGCCGTACTCGTCGATGATGAGGACTATGTAGGGGAGGTAACGGTGACCCTTTTCGGGATTGAGGCGACGGTTTACGAAAAGCTCGTTATACTCCTTGATGTTGCGGACGTGGGCAGCCGCGAGGAGCTCGTAGCGGTCGTCCATCTCTTGGCAAAGGGAGTTCAGGGTCGCCGCGACACGTTTGGTATCGGTGATGATGACCTGTTCTTCGCCCGGGAGCTTGGCCATATAGTGTTTCTCGATGAGTGAATACATCGAAAATTCGACCATCTTCGGGTCGACCATCACGAACTTGAGCTCCGATGGGTGCTTAGTGTAGAGGAGCGAAGTAATGATCGCGTTAAGCCCGACCGATTTGCCCTGCCCGGTGGCTCCCGCGACAAGGAGGTGTGGGGCTTTGGCGAGGTCGAAGACGAAGACTTCGTTCGTAATCGTTCGACCGAGAGCTATGGGAAGGTCTGCCTTGGACGTTTGGAACTTATTGGACGCGATGACACTCCGCATGGACACAATCTGAGGCTTCTTATTGGGCACTTCGAGTCCGATGGTCCCTTTGCCAGGCATAGGGGCTATGATGCGAATGCCGAGCGCCGACAGGGACATCGCGATATTTTCCTCCAGACCCCGAATGCGGGATATGTGTACCCCGGCTGCTGGAACCACTTCGTAGAGCGTAATGGCGGGACCCACAGTCGCGGTGATGGAGAGGATATCTATATTAAAGCTCTTGAAGGTGTTTGTGATGAGTTCCTTATTGGACTGGATTTCGCTCTGATCGATCTCGGTATTCTCTTGGTCATACTTTTTGAGAAGGTCGAGACCGGGGAAAAGGTATCCCGAGAGTTCTTTCCGGGGGTCGTAGGGACCGAGTTTGGCGACGAGTTCTTCCGAAGTGGCGGCTACGGTTC
Source organism: Bacteroidales bacterium (assembly GCA_004555765.1). Taxonomy (GTDB): domain Bacteria; phylum Bacteroidota; class Bacteroidia; order Bacteroidales; family Porphyromonadaceae; genus Porphyromonas_A. Next base: position 39,559 of record SFHG01000003.1, on the reverse strand, counting down.
GGGCATCCACTTCATCCTCCATACTTCTGTTGTCGACTACTTCGAGCTTGACATCCCCTGCCTCCCGGCTTGGATTGGGCGTGTTGGAGGTTACCACATCGGTATCGTCTTCTTCCGGCGTCCAATCCTCGCCGTTTACGGACACGGCCGGTTCTTCCTGCCCGTCATCCACAGGATCGGGTACGGGGTCGGTTTCTGCGACCAAGAGAGGCTCATCGGCATCTTTTTCCTCAGTAGGGAGCGGTTGCTCGTCTGCTTCCGGAGTTTTTGCCGGGTGGGGTGCTTCTTCGGGTGTCTCTAAGATTTTCTCGGCGCGTTTCTTACTCCAATGCGTGTATCGCTCTTGGAGGGAGCCGAAGGAAAGGAATAGGAGCAGGACAAGCACCAGCCCGAGGAGCAGATAGATGCCCACCACGCCGATGGAGGTTTCGAGACTCTTAGACATCATCTGACCGATTACGCCACCGGGCAGGAAGAACCACGAGCGTGTCCACCCTTCGGGTAAAAGACTTAAGGCAAGTGCGGTCCAAAAAGCCATCGTCACCGAGAAGATGATGTGTTTGAGGGTGTTTGTGCGCAACTTGACCATCAGTGACAAGCTGACGAATCCGAGGAGGTAGATGATGAAGACGAAGCCCAGACCGAGCCAGCCGTTGACCACGTTGTGCATCAATTGCGAGCCCTTTACGCCCACGTTACCTCTGACTTCGGTTGCCATTTCGTCCGGAGAAGCCGTGTCGAGAAAGAGACTCTGATTGGCCGCCCCGTCAATGAGGTATGATCCGAATGCAAAGAGCAGGTACAGCGTGAAGACGCCGAGGATAAGTCCCAAGACGAACCTGAGGATGAGGGGATTGCTGATGACACGCTCCTGTCTCCAGATGGAAGAGGCCGAGCCGTGGGAAGCCTCTCCTCCGCGGAAACGCGGGGATTTACGGGGGCGCTCGGCTTCTTGGCGCTTATTGAAGGAAGTCTTTGTCTTTGTAGCCATATAACTCTTGCAAATATACCCCCTTTTTCAGTTAGTAGGGAAGCAATGGTGGGGCGCAGTCGGGAACCAAAAAGTTGCTTGCTTCGGATGCTTTTTTCCCCGGAACCGCTGTTTCCGCTTTACGCTCTCCCACCCGCCAACAGCCGGCTCTTTACTCTTGACTGAAAAAGGTACGGACCGGGAAACTTTTCCCGGTCTGTATCTCGCTTCCTTCCCGGCCCGTATCTCGCCGGAGCTTCGGTACGTATCTCCTTTTTTTGGAGGTCTGTGTCCGGTGAAGGGTGGGGTCAGCGACGTTTGCGGAAAAATGCGCGCATCAAGAGAGAGGCTTCTTCCGCAAGGACTCCACGGACGATTTCGGTCTTGGGGTGGAGGATTTTCGGAGAGGCGAGGGCAGTGAAGCCGACCTTTGGTTCGTCGCAGCCCCAGACCACTTTTTTCAGCCTTGCCCATCTCATGGCTCCCGCGCACATCACGCACGGCTCGACCGTCACAAAGAGGGTACAGTCGGGCAGAACTTTGCTGCCCAGCGCATTCTGGGCGGCAGTGATGGCGAGCATTTCCGCATGCGCGGTGACGTCGGAGAGGGCTTCGGTCCGGTTGTAACCCCGCCCGATGATTTCTCCCCCGCTTACAATGACGGCACCAATGGGTACTTCATCCTCCTCAAAGGCTTTCCGAGCCTCTGTGAGCGCTTCTTTCATAAAATAAGCATCATCCCTAAGAGCGGGAAAGAAATCTGAGAGAGCGCGTTCTTTCGCAGTCATACGGGGTCTTCTTCCGGCGGAAGGTCAAAGAGTGTGGCTTTATTGCTCCCGGTGTCGCCGAGGACGGCGTTCATGACGACGCGCCGGATGAATCCGGATCGGCTTTTGAGTCGCTTTCGGCGAATGTAGGTGTCGAGGAGGGCTTTCTCTCCGGGGGAGAAAGAGACCGCGACGAGTTCCGTCTTGGGATCCTGTTTGACTTTGGTCCGGGGCTTTTTCATAAGTCTTTGAGGAGGGTGTCGCCTCCGGGGACGGCACTTCCGGGACGGAGCTTGCGGACAAGAGCCCACTCCGGGGCGTATTTGCCGTAGAGGTCGGTGCGGAAGTTTTCGGACCCGAGACGGTCCATGGAGGAGAGTACCTTCCTGACCGTGATCTGGTTCAGGTCTATGGCCGGGAGGTAGACGGTACGGTTTTGGGGCTCGGGGTGAGCCGTCAGGAGTTTCGCAAAGATGAGTTTGTCGAGGGTATCGTCGACGACCACGAGCGGCAGGGCGGTCTCTCTGGAGAGCCCGTCTGAGTCGTAGAGCGTGCCTTCGCGGGCATAAGCACGGCAGATTTGTTTCATCAAGACCAGTGCCGCAAAGTCCCTGTACCGCCGCGAGACGCGCTGACTCTCCGACTTGAAGGCGTAGTTCCGTACGTTTTGGATCGAATAACAGAGCTGAGCGCCGAAGAGGCATATCATCCAACTGAAGTTCGTGAAGAGCATCAAAAGGGGAATCGCTGCGAAGCTCCCGTAGATCGAGTTATACTTAGAGACCCAGATCTGCCCGGAGATATAGAACAACTGGAAGAGCTGAAAAGCAATCCCTGCCACGGTACCGGAGATGAGTGCGGGCAGGAACCTCACCCTCGTATTGGGTACCACAAGGTAGAGGATGGTAAAGAGGAAAATCCAGACGAGGTACGGTACAACGGCCGTGAGCGCGGTCGTGACCGGCGTGAGGGAGATATTGGCGCCCATAATCTCGACAGACGAGAGGAAGCTATTGGCGACGTTAAGCCCGGCGGAGAGGGAGACCAAGATCGGCACCACAAGGAAGGTCGCAAGGTAAGTGAGGATCTGCGTCGGGATGGAGCGTGGCTTGGATATGTGCCAAATGGTATTGAAGACCGTCTCGATATTCATCAAGAGGAGGGAGACGGCGTAAAGGAGGATACCGACACCGATGCCTATGAAGACGGAAGATTGAATCTGGCTGAGGTAGACTTCGGCAAAGTTGAAAGCCTGGGTGAGCTCCTGCTGCTGCGCAGGAAAATACTCGAAGAGCTGCCTCTGTACGCTCTCTTGGAGTCCGAAACCGGCAGCGACGCTGAGCAAGACCACGAGGAGCGGCACCATTGACAGTAGCGTCACGTAAGTGAGGGAGCTGGCCTTTTGGGAGACCATACCGCCGACAAACTCCACGATCGTGATATAGATGACCTGAAGTACCCGCACGAAGAAGCCCCACACGCCCGTCACTTCCGAATCGTACAGACGCCACATCTCGCTGCGGATGAAATCGGCGAATGACTTGCTTCTGCGTGCGGCGCGCCCGAAGAATCCTACCTTGGGCGTAAGGGATCTCTCTGCCTGTATCTCTCGGATGCGCTCTTGGGCGCTCTTGGTCTCTGACATTCTGCTGCGGGCAGTTTGGTGATTAACGATGAGCGGAGAAAGGAGTCCGGACTTCTATTGGTGTCATAAAAAACGAAGAGGAGCATAGTGTGTAAGCCGGGTTCTGTCCCGCGCGCCCCCAAGTGGAGTTGTGCGGTGCTTGCCATTTATCTACTCCGGAGATCACTCTCCGGCTCTATCGGTCTACCCCCCGGCATCGGACGAGCCGCCCTACTGTAGCCGGTGTACATGACCTTTCCGCCCATGCGGCGTACCGTCCCTGTGTCGCCACAGGGGCGCGCGGGCTCTTACCCCGCATTTTCACCCTTACCACACTCAGGTGGCGGTTATTTTCTGTTACGCTTTAATCGTCTCGCGGCGACTTCCCGTTAGGAAGCATGGCGCTCTGCGCGGCCCGGACTTTCCTCCCGCCTTATAGGCCGGCGACAAGCCCTTCTGCTCTTCTTCGTTTGATGGTATGTGCTATTTTGCTGAGCAAAGGTAACGCTTTTTTCTTGCATAGACCGGGAAGATCATTTTGGTCCGTACTCCGCGGGCAAACCGGTCCGTATCTCGAAATCGTCTCGGTCTGTGCAAAAGTTTTACCGCTTCTCGAAGTACAGCGGCTGGAAGCTCTCAGGTCTGTGGAAGTCGGGGTGGGGCGCATCCACGGGCATCCACGAAGCGAAGTGTGGCACCGTGGTCTCGTCGCCGCATTTGTAGAAATTCGCCAGGACGTAGTCCGGGAGCCCGGTCCTCGAAGAGAGCCCGAAGAGCTTATAGTCGATTCTGAGCGAGACGACAAACTCGTGGATGCCCAGAGGTCGATCGAAAAGCATCCCCTGCCTTTCGCTCGTGACGCGATCAACGAGGGCGTACTGCTGGTGCGTGAAGGGCAGATTATCTTCCCGGGAGATACGGTACCCGCAGTCGGCCGTGCCGATGCAGTTGAACTCGAGATTGAAATACCGTTCCGCATCCGGAAACTTCAGAAATGCTTCCACACAACTGTCCTTGTGTACCGGACTTCCGTCCTCTGAAAATTGTGCTTTCAGACCCTTGCCTCTCGACCGGAAACGGATGTAGAAGCCGTTATCCGCATAGGCGAGATCCACCGACGTGATGGGCGTATAGGGGTATTCGTCCGGCCAATTGGTTGTCATTACAGGGAGCCTCAGTGCCCGGTCTTCCATAATTATTTCGTTGGAAGAGAGATCAAGTGCATCAAGCACAGGGATGTACGGGATGGTGTATCTTCGGTCGGTCATGGTTGTAAATGATTATTTCGGAGTTCGGAGTTCGGGGTTAGGAATTTATAGAGTGGACCCGGATTTTGATGTCGACGGCGTCCTCGGAGCAGTCTTGGAAGAGGAACCCTCGTCGAGCGCTGTCTTTGCGTAAAAACGGCAGATATCCGCGAGACCGCAGGTCTCGCACGCGGGCTTGCGTGCCGTGCAGGTGTACCGCCCGTGTAGGAGAAGCCAATGGTGGGCGTTGTCCAAGTACTCCCCGGGTACCACGGTGAGGAGCTTTTGCTCCACTTTGGCGGGCGTATTGGCGGAGAGAGGTACGAGACCGATCCGCCTGGAGACCCGGTAGACGTGGGTGTCCACGGCGATGGTAGGCTCTTTGAAGAGTATGCTGAGGAGGACATTGGCGGTCTTCCTGCCGACCCCCGGTAGCCGTATCAGTTCCCCGAATGTCTCGGGCACCTTTCCGCCGTACTCTTCGTCAATCATTTTGGAGAGGGCTATGAGGTGCTTGGCTTTGCTATTGGGGTAGGTGACGGAGCGGATGAGGTCAAAAAGATCCTCCTCACGGGCATTTTTCATAAAAGCGGCCGTGGGATAGCTCTTGAAGAGTCCGGGTGTGATCATATTCACCCTCACGTCGGTACACTGGGCTGAGAGAACCACGGCGACGACGAGTTCGAAGGGTGTGCGGTAGTGAAGTTCTGTCTCCACTACCGGTCGCTCCCTGCGAAACCACTCAAACGCCCTATAAGCCCGCTCTTTTCCGGTCATCTTGCGGCGGCAAACTGACTCAAGAAACGGAGGTCGTTCTCCGAGAAGAGGCGGAGGTCGTCGACCCGATACTTGAGGTTCGTGATACGCTCTATACCCATACCGATGGCGAAGCCGCTGTACTTCTTGCTGTCTATGCCGCAAGCTTCGAGGACATTGGGGTCGACCATACCGCAGCCGAGTATCTCCACCCAGCCGGTATGCTTACAGAAGGCACACCCTTCGCCTCCGCAGATGTTGCAGGTGATGTCCATCTCGGCAGAGGGCTCTGTGAAGGGAAAGTACGAGGGTCTGAGCCGGATCTTCGTGTCCTTGCCGAACATCTCCTGTGCGAAGTAGAGGAGCGTCTGTCTGAGGTCTTGGAACGTCACGTGTTCGTCGACGTATAGCGCCTCCACTTGGTGGAAGAAGCAGTGCGCGCGGGCGCTTATGGCTTCGTTGCGGTAGACGCGTCCGGGGCAGATGATACGGATGGGGGGATTGGGGTTTTGCTCCATGACGCGTGCCTGCACCGACGAGGTATGGGTGCGGAGCAGGATGTCGGGCTTGTGTCCCACGTAAAACGTATCCTGCATATCGCGGGCGGGGTGGTCGGGTGCGAAGTTCAGTGCCTCAAAGACGTGCCAGTCGTCCTCTATCTCCGGTCCTTCCGCCACGGAGAAGCCGAGGCGCGCAAAGATGTCGATGACTTGGTCGCGCACGATATTGAGCGGGTGACGGGTGCCGAGTGGCAAAGGCTCCGGCGTGCGGGTGAGATCGAGACTGTCGAGCTTGGAAGAGTGCGCGGAGCTCTCTAAGGTGGACTTGAAGCCATCCATCTTTTCTTCGACCGCTTTTTTGAGGTCATTGACGAGCATGCCGACTTCGCGTTTGTCCCCTGCCGGTACCTCTTTGAAGGCTTTGATAACTTCGTTAAGGGCGCCTTTTTTGCTGGTATATTTCAGGCGGAGTGCTTCGTACTCTTCTGCCGTCGCGGGCTGACTGAGGGCGGAAATTTCCGCCTTGAGCGCTTCGATTTGTTCTCTTATCATTGTGCTATCCTGTGACTTTGATTCCTTCCCCCTTGGGCTTTGACCGTTTGACGACTGCCCGTGCGGGAGAAGTAAATTTCTTTTTGCCGGAAAATCTTGTTTTTACATTTTTACCGATAATCTCCCCTATTTCGCGAAATTACACCAAATTCCCCAAATCTGCAAACCAATGCACCCTGAGATGCCCCAAAAATCTTGGTACGTATCTCGCCGCAGTCTCGGTACGTGCCTAAGAATAATTTCGCTCAGACCGAAAAAAGTTTTTTGGCCTGTATCTCCTTTGTGCCGGTCTTCATCCCGGAGCAAGGTCAGAAGCGGACGGGCGAAGAGACGGAGGCTTCGCGGTTGGCCTGATCGCGGCGCTCACGTTCGCGCTGCTTGTTGCGGTCTTCCTTCTTTTTCTCCTTGGGCTTGTTTTGGATCAGTTCCTTGGGCTTCTGTCTGAGGATGGGCGTGGAGAGAGGATAAAAATTCTCCTTGATGTCCCAGTTCTTCATCAGCTCAAACGTCTTGGGCGCATAGAATACACGCTCGGGCTGTCGTCCCGTCTTGAAGTCCGCGGGATCCCACCGGCGGTTGCCGTTTCGGTCCACCACGAGCCTAAACCCGTACTTCTGTGGCTTCAGGTCATTGAAGCGGAGGAGTGTGGTGTCGCTGTACACGGTGGTGACGATTTTGTCCGAGGTGTCGAGAAGCTCTCCTATGAAGGGACCTTCGGTTCCATACACCTGCACTTCGAGCGTGGAGAACTGGTCTTTTCCCTCCGTCTTGAAGGCATCGACGACCGTTTGATCCAAAGTGTGTCCATACACGTCCCTAAAGAGTACCGAGTCGACCTGTATCTCGTACTGCGTGCCGTACTTGAGGTCGGCGACGAGAATGCCCGCCGTACTCCGTCCCGGCAGGAGGCGTATCTCCCTCCACGGCATATCCTTGAGGATGCTGTCGTTGGCATTGTAGAGGCGGATGCCCCTCAGTGCCGAAGTGTCGACGGGGAGGGACGTCTTGAAGAGGATGGAGTCGTGGATGCCGCCTGTCCCTTTGTGCTCAAAGGTTAGTGTAAGCGGGCTCTTGGGCTTGCCTTGGGCGGTGGTGTCGGCTTCCATTTCTTCCTTGGTGCGTTTGGCTTTCGGTATTCGGAGAGTAACGGTGTCCGTCTTTTGGATGGGAAGGTCGAGGGAGTCGGTCGTGGGGTAGGTGACGGCAAAGCGCGTGTGTCGCTCTGCCACGGTGTCCGTAAGGAAGAGCTGTAGGATCCCCCTCTCGCGGTCGGCATCTGAGACAAACCACTTACCACCGGGCTTGGGGAGTGAGTCGATGGGGGCGATGGCAAAGCCGGAGTCGGGCAGGGCATTAAACGTAAACCTCAGTATTCCCTTCTCCGGTCTCTCTCTCTTGGAGATGAAACGCTTGGAGGAGTACGGTTCCGAATACAGCAATACGAGGTCGTCCGGCAGATACCTGGTGTACTTTACGACCTTGATGGTGTCTATCGTGAGGCTGTCTATGCGGAGGGTATCGTTCCTTGTGGCAGGGACGGATGAAGTAGTGACTGCGCTGTCAAGGAAAGCGATACCTTCGGTGCCGAAATCGTACCGGTAGTTATTGTCCGCCTCCTTGAGTGCGAAGACCCGGTAGCTCCCTTGGGCGATGTTGCGGATCACGAACTGCGCCAGGTCGCTCGTCCGTGAGGCACGCATAAGTGTGGTGTCTGTGAAAGCCGTCAGTGACGAATCTCCGGGGTGAATCCCTACGATGATGCCGTTCATCGGCTCAAGGTTACGGGCGTTAAGCACGGTGCCTGCGATTTCCATCGTGTCTATCTTGTCTCCCGTCGAAAAGGCTACGGAGAAATTTTCGAGGGGGTTCGACTCGTTATTGTCCGCGATAGCGTCCGTGAAGTCGATGGTGTATGTAGTATTTGGTATGAGCGTGTCCTGCAGCTCGACGACGACGCGCTTACCTATGGAGAGGATGGTGGGTCGGGTGAGCTGGGGCGGGGATATGATGACTTTGTTATTCATATCCTTGAGCGTCACGTATTCGTCGAACGTGAGCGTGAACCGCCGCTCTTTGACACCCAGACTGCCGACCGCCGGTTTCATCGACACAAGTCTCGGGGGCGTATCGTCAAATGGACCTCCGTCCGGCGCGACACGGTTGGCGCAGCCGAAAAGCAGTCCCAAGAGCAGAGTAAAAAGGACAAGGAGTATGCGTAACGAAGTCTTGTGCATGGGTTAGGGGTGAGTTCGTAGTTCGGTGTTCGGAAAGAGTTCGGCCCAGAATCCGGGGTAACTTTTGCCCACAGCTTCGGCATCCGTTACGACGACCGAGCCGGGGAAGCAGGGTGACGCGGCGAGGACACTGAAGCCCATCACGACGCGGTGGTCACCGGAGCCGTCGATTTCGACTCTGTCTGTGTGTGATTGCCGGGGGGTTAGTACCAAGCTGTCTTCGCCGGTCTGTATCTCGATTCCGCCGAGGTCAAGCCGAAAAATATTTTTTGCACAGACCGAGATTCGATCTGACTCTTTACCCCTGAGGTTGGCTGTGCCGGTGCATCGGAGGGGTATGCCGAGACCGGAGGAGATGCAGGAGAGGGCGATAAAAGCATCCGGAGCCTGTGAGATGTCGACTGTGATGGTCTCTCGGGAGAGCTCTTCTGTCTTGTTTTTCCGGAAATAGAGCCCATTCGGACGTTCTTCCACAGTCAGTCCGAAGCGACTTTCGAGCCTGTGAAAGAACACTTCGTCGGGCTGACCGGAGTTTGCCCTTAGACCGTACACGCTTATTCCTTCGAGTGCGGGCTGTAGGAGCAGGTGCTCGATGAGAAACCACGCACTGCTCCAGTCCCCGATGCCCCTGAGGTCGAACGCGTCGACCTTCGGGGTAGCAACAGGGTTCGAGATTTGAACCGTGTGCCCCGAGACCTTGACCGGGATGCCAAACCGCTCCATCTCCCTAATGGTGAGGTCGAGGTACCCCTTGGACTGAAAATTTCCACCCAAGACGATTTGCGACGTACAGCCCGAGAGGAGCAGGGCGGAGACATATTGACTCGAAGGAAAATCACGCGCGTCGATTACCGGCGGGTACTCGGGGGCGCCGATGCGGTTGGTCAGGACAAACGGCACTGCGTATTCCGATCCCCAAAAATCGAACTCCACACCGGACGCTTCCAATACTTCTATCAAGCCCCTCATTGGACGCTCGCTGAGACGTGTGCCCCCTTTTATCAAGTGTCTTCCCTCCTGTCTTGCAAAATATGCGGTGAGAAACCGTAGTGCCGTCCCGCTCGCCCCACAGTCATGTGCCCACGGGTCTCCGAGCGCCGAAAGAAGCGTCTCTACGTCTCCCGAGAAATCCGACGGAACAAGACGAGAATTTAGTAAGTCCCGAATCTCATCCACGCCCATTCCTCCGCGATGAAGAAGCACAATATCCCGGGCGAGTATCGATTTGCTCGCCGGGACATTGTAGCCTTCTTTCGAGTGCAATTCTTTATTCCACTTGGGGATTTGAAGGGTGCAGTGTTTCACGTGAAACAAGTTTCGGTTTTCGATGAACGTCCGGTCGTACTTGGCACTCGGCGGGATACAGACCAAAAAATTATTTTGGTACAGACCGGAGAGAAATTTTTGACCTGTACGCGGCTCCCCCCGGATACGGACCAAAATTTTTCCGCTGTCCTAAGGCAACGTTGACTTCCCGTTTTACATCAAAATCTTGAAGAGGTCTTTCTCCAATGAGGTGGCACCGAAGCGGAAGAGTTTCGGCGTGAGCCACTCGTCGCCCAGTATTTCTTTGACTATGGAGAGGTAATCAACCGCTTGCTCGAAGTTGCGTACGCCGCCTGCGATTTTGAGACCGCGCTTTACACCGTAGAGTTTGTAGTACTGTTTGAGGACAAGAGCCATCACGACGCCTGCTTCGGTAGACGCTCCGGGGTAATCTTTTCCGGTGGAGGTCTTGATGAAGTCGGCACCCGAGAAGAGGGCGAGGATGGAGGCACGTTGGATGTTTTCGGGCGTCTTCAGAGCCGAAGTCTCGAGGATGACTTTGAGGGTGGCTTCTCTGCACGCCTCTTTCATCTCTTTGAGTTGGTCCACGACTTCGAGGTAGTTCCCCATCATAAAGTCTCCGAGAGGGAGTACGACGTCGATTTCGTCCGCACCGTCGGCGACCGCAAGACCGATTTCTGCCATCTTGACTTCCGGGAATGTTTGAGCGGATGGGAAGCCGCCTGCCACTGCGGTCACTTTGACCCCCTCCGCTGTGAGATTCTCTTTGACGACTTTGGCGTAATTGGGATAGACGCAGATGGAGGCCACGGGTAGGATGTCGGGGTGGTTGTCGTCCACTTCGTTCACACCCTGTACGAGCCTGTAGATATCTTCCGTGCTGTCGAGGCTGGTGAGTAGGGTGAGGTCCATACAGCTGTGAGCCAAGTTTGCCGTCGCCTTCGTGGAGAGGGCTTCGTGGTGGTTGGCCTTGGCCTTATTGATAATGGAGGCTATTTCCGCCGCAGAAGGAGCCTTTTCGAAGGCGTTGAATGCGTCCTGAAATTGGCTGTTCATCTGGTTGCCGTATTCTTCTTCCATAAGTCGATTTTTATGCTTGTAATTTGGGGTTATTTTTATGTCGCTCTTTATCTCGAGCCGTTTTCTTCCTGATATTTTGTTCCACGGCTCTCGTCAAGTCTATGCCCGTCTGATTGGCAAGGCAGGTGACGACCCACAGAACGTCCGCGAGCTCGTCACCCAGTTTTTCGTCCGAAAGGTCTTCGGCAGGCTTGGCGGATTGCTCCCCGTAGCGTCTGGAGAGGATACGGGCCGCTTCTCCTACTTCCTCCGTGAGCTGTGCGAGATTGGTGAGTGGGGAGAAGTAGCGGATGCCGTAGGTTTTGATCCACTCGTCTACCGTCTTCTGAAGTTCCTGTATCGTCATCTTGCTTTAGAGTCTATAAGGATGGTCGTGGGACCCTCGTTGACGAGGGACACTTGCATATCCGCCCCAAAGATACCTCTTTGTACAGGTTTGCCCAAAATCTCTTCCAGTCTCTCTGCCGCTTCTTTGTAGACCGCCTTTGCGCGCTCCGGCTCTTCTGCCTCGATATAGGAGGGTCTGTTGCCTTTGCGCGTCGACGCAAGGAGGGTGAATTGCGAGACGAGGAGGATTTCGCCTCCTGTCGTGAGGAGGTCGAGGTTCATCACTCCGTCCGAGTCCGGAAAGATCCTCAGGCGGGGTATTTTTTTGAGCATATAGTCGAGGTCCTCCCCGGTATCGCCTTTTTGGACGCCGAGGAGTACCATCAAGCCGGAAGCTATGCGGGAGACTTCTTTTCCCGCTACCGTGACGGAGGCCGAGCTTACTCTTTGGATGACTGCTTTCATGGGTTATAAGGGGTAAAAAAGGAGGTACGTACCGAGATGTCCACGAGATACGTACCGGTTTTCTCTCGAGACACGTACCGGGAGGAGTGCGAGGTACGGGTTCTCTTTTACTGCGGATACGGCTCTGTGGTATTGAAGAAGTCGAAGACGACTTTTCCCTTGACTTTACCGATGGCGTTTTGGAGGTCTTCGAGCGAGGCTTTTTTGATGCGGGATACGCTCTTGAAGGTCCTGAGGAGTTTCTCTTTGTTGACTTCGCCGATGCCCGGGATGTCATCCAGAGCGGATTGGATGGCAGCTTTGGAGCGCACTTTGCGGTGAAATTCGATCGCGAAGCGGTGCACCTCCTTTTGGATGCGTTCGAGGAGGTAAAAAGCCTGGCTGCGCATCATGATACCGATGACTTGGGGCGGATCCCCGTAGAGGACTTCGCTCGTATTGTGTGTGTCGTCCTTGGCAAGCCCGAGGACTTCGACCCCGGTGGCACCAATTTCTGCAAGTGCCTCTTTGACCACGCTCATGTGACCGCGCCCGCCGTCCGTGATGATGAGGTCGGGGAGCTTTTCCCCCTCTTCCATCACTCTCGTGTAGCGCCGGGTGACCACTTCGCGCATAGAGGCGTAGTCATCTGGACCCGTGACGCCCCTGATGTGGTAGAGGCGGTAGTCGGCTTTGGAGGGTTTGCCGCCCTTGAAGACGACGCAGGCGGCGACGGGATGGGTGCCTTGGATGTTCGAGTTGTCGAAGCACTCGACGTGGAAGGGCAGGGTGGGGAGTCCCACGGTCTTTTGGAGGTCGAGGAGGATCTGCATATTCCTCTGCTCGGGGTTCATTTTCTCCTGCTGTTTCTGTTTGTCCTCCATATACTGTCGGACGTTTTTCTCGGAGAGCTCCAGGACGTGCTTCCTCTCTCCTCTCCGGGGAATGGTTATTTTGGCTCCGGGAGAGACACTGAAGGCGACCTCTTGGGGCAAAATCAACTCCTTGATCTCGATGGAAAGATTGCCCAAGAGGTCGAGAAGAATGGTGGCAAAGAGTTCCGACGGCTCTTCGTCTTCGAGCTGTCTGCGGTACTCGAGGGTACGCCCCGAAGTGATATTGCCGTCGGAGAGGACGAAGTAGTTGACGTAAATAGCTTCGCTGTCTGTACCGAAGGAGGCCGCGAGTGCGTCCCCGATGGTGTCGCTGATGATGGTGCTTTTGCCTTGGTAGTTATCCAACTCTGTGAGAATGTCCTTGAGACTGATGGCGCTCTCGAAGTCGAGTTCTTCGGCGGCTTTGGTGATTTCTTCCCTGAGGGTGGAGGTGACGACGCGTATTTTGCCGTTAAGGATGGAGATGGCATCCCGCACCTCCTTGTCGTATTTGCGCTCGCTCTGGAGTCCTTCGCAGGGGCCTTTGCACCGTCCGATATGGTACTTGAGGCAGACGCGGAAGCGTCCCCTTTGGATCTTGTCTTCGGTAAGGTCGAGGGAGCAGGTGCGGAACTTATAGACTTTCCGAAAGAGTCTATTAAGCGTCCACGCCATAGAGCGTGAGGGATAGGGTCCGAAGTAGCGGGAGCCGTCTCTCTCGACTTTGTGTGTGACGAAGACCCTTGGGAAAGGCTCTCTTTTGACGCAGATATACGGGTACGAGTTTCCCTCTTTGAGGAGGATGTTGTACCGTGGTTGGTACTGCTTGATGAGATTATTTTCGAGGAGTAGGGCATCGTGCTCCGTGGAGACGACCATATACTCTATGGTGGCAAAGTTGCGGAGCAGGGCGCGAGTCTTGGGCGAGTCCGGCTCTCGATTGAAGTAGGAGCTGAGGCGTCTTTTCAGGTTCTTCGCCTTGCCCACGTAGATGACCACATCACTTTTGTTGCGATAAAGGTAACAGCCGGGGCCTTCGGGGAGAAGGCTCAAGCTCTTACGGATTTCTTTGCGTGGGATGATCATCTCTCTGTGTCGCTAAGCGTGGGTACTAAGGATTGTTTTGGTCTGTATCTCGATTTCGCGGAGTACGGATCGAAATTATGCCGTAGGTCTGTGTCTCGATGCGGCGAGGTACGGGTCGAAATTTGTGTCGGTATCCGTATGCTGTTTCACGTGAAACAAGTTTGGAATCTAAGGACTGTGGAGGGAGATTTCACGCACTCATTCGCCATAGTAGCCCTTAGGAGTAATAGGCTACGCCCTGCACCTTTTTATAATTCCGACTTTCTCGCTGCTCACTGCTCTACCGTCCCATCAGTACGAGTAGGATGTTGATGTCGGAGGGAGATATGCCCGGGATGCGACCCGCTTGCCCGATTGTTCGAGGGTCGTGTCTTTTGAGCTTCTGACGCGCTTCCGTGCTGAGGCTTGTGAGGCTCTCGTAGTCGAAGTGACCGCGGATGACGATGTCTTCGAGACGCTTGGCTTTCTCTGCCAGTTGCTCCTCCCGGGCGATGTAGCCCGCATATTTCACTTCTATCTCCACAGATTCGAGGACTTCTTCGGACCACTCTTTTTGGAGCTCCGGGAAGAGTGGAGTGAGGTTCCCGAAGCCGAGCATCGGACGAGAGAGCAGGTCGTGCAGCTTCGTCGCCTGCTTAAGCGGAGCCGTTTTTAGTGCTTCGAGAGAGCGGTTCAGACCTTCCGACGGGTGGACGGTCGTTTGGCGGAGTATCTCGTGGAGGGCTGCTTTGTCTGCTTGTTTTTCCCGAAAGAGTGCCTGTCTCTCCGCCGAAGCGAGTCCGAGGTCGATGGCTTTGGGGGTGAGGCGGATGTCGGCGTTGTCCTGCCGGAGAAGGATGCGGTACTCGGCGCGGCTCGTGAACATACGGTAGGGTTCGTCCACTCCTTTGGTGACCAGGTCGTCGATGAGGACACCGATGTAGGCTTCGTCTCTGCCGAGGGTGAAGTCCACTCCCGTCCCTTGGGCTTTTTGGTGCGCATTGATGCCCGCCACGAGACCCTGTCCCGCGGCTTCCTCATACCCTGTGGTGCCGTTGATTTGTCCCGCAAAGAAGAGGCCTTTTACCGGCCGTGTCTCAAGCGTGTGCCGGAGCTGCGTGGGGTCGAAGAAGTCGTACTCGATCGCATAGCCCGGTCGGAGCATATGGGCATCCTGAAGGGCGGGAATGAGTTTGAGTGCCTCCATTTGAACGGATAGCGGCATAGAACTGGAGAAGCCGTTGACGTAGTACTGGGTGCAGTCGGTACCCTCCGGCTCGAGGAAGAGCTGGTGGCTTTCTTTGTCTGCGAAAGTGGTGATCTTTGTCTCTATGCTCGGGCAGTAACGAGGCCCGATGCTTTTGATCTGACCGTTGTAGAGCGGAGAGTCGGCGAGATGGCGCCTTAGGGCGTCGTGGACTTGGGGATTGGTGTGGGTGATGTAACAGGAGCGCTGGGGGATCTCGCGGTTGCCGTGACTGTGGAGGAAGCTGAACTTGTGCCATCCCTCTTCGCCCTTTTGCTCCTCCATCATATCGAATCGGATAGAGCGGGCATCCAGTCTCATAGGCGTGCCTGTCTTCATACGGTCGGTACGGAAGCCGAGTGCGGAGAGCTGCCCCGTAAGTCCGTGGCTCGACGGCTCAGAGATGCGCCCGCCTTCGATCATCACTTTGCCCACGTGCATCACGCCGCCGAGGAAGGTGCCGTTGGTGAGTACGACGGCGCGTGCGCCGAACTCCATCCCGAGAGCGGTTTTTACGCCCGTCACTTTCCCGTCTTTCAGAGTGAGGACAGTGACCATATCCTGCCACAGACTGAGGTGGTCTTGGTGCATCAAAGTCGACCGCCAGAGATCCGAGAAGAGGTTGCGGTCGCTTTGGGAGCGGGGACTCCACATCGCGGCGCCTTTGGAGCGGTTGAGCATCCGGAACTGGAGCGAGCTCCGATCCGTGATGAGTCCCGTCTGCCCTCCGAGTGCGTCTATTTCGCGGACGATTTGACCTTTGGCGATGCCCCCTATTGCGGGGTTGCAACTCATCTGGGCGATGCGCGCCAAGTCCATCGTGATGAGGAGCGTTTCCGACCCCAGTTTTGCCGCCGCCATGGCGGCTTCCGAGCCGGCGTGTCCCGCACCTACCACTATTACATCGTAGGATGTCTTCATTCTGTATGCTTTGCGAAAAACTTCTTTGTCACCCTCTCCCTTTTTTATTTTAACCCGCAATTTACCCAAAAGCAAGCACTTGTGCAATTCTTAGGAGCCGCATCAGCGGAGGGTAAGGAGGAATAGGAGCCCGTAAGACTGCCTGCGGAAAGGATAGTCGTAAGCAGAGACGAGGGGACGGCGACGGGTAAGCTCGTAGAAGGCGCGCACCGTCAGCGCACGCGAGAAGGCATAATCCGCAGAGCACTGCAGGCGGTGCGTGTCCAAGCCCTGTGTGGCCATCGTACCGCCACTCGCAGCGGTACGCGTCAGGAGGTATGAGCGGGAATAGAGGTGCGAGAGTGAGAGCGTAATCCTGTGGTCGGCATCTTCAAAGAGCGGGAAAGGCAGGCGGAAGAGAGCGGGAAAACTCTTGGAGTAGGATAGAAATCCCGAGACTTCGTAGTCCTGCCGCTCCAGAATCCTGAGTGAAGAGAGCATCATGGTAAAGCTCCTGCGGCGGTTAAAATGCTCCTTCAGTGTGAGCCCGAAGCGGGTGGTGAGGTTGATGCCGAAGAGGGGATTGAGGTCGTCCGTCAGATTCATCGACGGGATGCCGGAGCTCCTGTCTTTTCCTTCTGCAAGATCGAAGAGCGGGACGTCGACGAAGCCGTTGTAGCGGTGTTCGAGCTTGAATGCGGTGAAGCGTTCTTTGAGCCAGGGGACGGAGGTCGTGAGGTCGTAGGAGATCGCCCAATTGGGTAGAAGCGAAGAGAGGGCGGGGAGGGCATCCCTGTCGAGATGACCGGAGGAAAGGGCGTAAGAGGAGAGAAATGCGCTGACGGGAGACCCGGTCGAGGCTTCGGAGAGGAAACGGTCGAAGAGACGGGACGAATACCCGTCCGCCTTCAGCGGATTTTCAAGGAAGCCCTTTAAGCCCACAGTGCTCATCCTTATGGCTCCGCTCCTTCTTACCACACCTCCGGAATGGGCATCCAGCGTTGTGTGTCTCTCGGAGCGGTATGAGAGCGAGAGGACGAACTCCAGACCCCTCAGCGGAGTGACGGAGAGTGACCCTTCGTATGCTCCGAGGTCGTAGAAAGAGGGTGTGTAGCGTCTGTCGATTTGGTCGGGAGAGAGGAACCACTCCTTTTCTATGGCTTTTCGGATCTGTGCTTCTTGAGAGACGAGTCCCAGTTGGTAGAGGAAGAGGCTCGGCACACCGAAGGCTTTGGAAGCTTCGAGGCCGAGCCCCGGCATCGCACCGCCCGAAGTGTGCCGCCCGTGGAGGTAAAAAAGACCGACCTTTGAGCCGGCGTCCTTCGGGAACAGGTCTCCGAAGTCATAGGAGACCCGTCCGTCGGCTACCCTGCGGGAGGTGACGTCATTGCCCGTGAATGCGCGGGAGGTGCGGATGCCTTTCGACCACGTAAAGCTGTTCTGCAGAGAGAGTGTGGCGGAGAGCGTGCGGAGCTTTTCTTTCGAGAAACGGGGTAGACGGAGCGTGACTTCGCCCGTCCCGGTGTACCGCTGTGTCGAGCCGAGCTCGGCAAGAGACCGGAGAATCTCGGAGGTGAAGAGCCTGAAGTCGTCGTCTTCGTCCCTCAGGTGCTGCGCCTCAAAAGGCTCCTCCACGAGTGCTTCCGTACTGCCTGTGAACGCCAAAGCTATTTCCTCCCGCGGCTTGAAGTGAAGCGCGAGATGACGTCTCCACAGCCACTGAGACTGAAGCGAAGAGGACGTGGATGAAGGGAAAAGGGCCTTGTGGTAGAGGCGATTCCACTCGGAAGAGAGATCGATCCCGTTGTCCGGAGAGGGACGGAAATCGTAACTGAAAAGGGCGTGCATCTGCCTCAATACTCGGGAGGGATACTGAGGGGTCTTCTCGTCCGAATATCTCAAGTCGTAGGCGAGGCTGAGGTTGGAGAGGGAGTAGATTTTGGGCTTCGGATCCGAGGAGGTACGGACTTTACGCCAATTGTCAAGACGGAGGCGGTATTCTTTCTTTCGGCTCAGTGCCCGCTCACCGTCGCGCTCTTTGTCAAAAAGAAGGTCGGTTTGGTCGGGCGAATAAAGCGGTGTGGAGCCGAATGAAGAGAAGTCCAAGTCTGCGGGAAGAGAGAGGTTAAACCTTTCGGGTAGAAACTTGTCCAACCGCCAAGAGGTGCGTACCGAGAGATGCCTCAAGTCTTCAAGCGGGGCAATGCGGGCGTTTTGGGTCACGGAACCGAATCCCGCAGCCGTCATACCGCCCTCTGCACGTACTCTGAGGAGATCGGAGAGTCTGAGGTCTCCCGTGGCAAGGAATGCGTCGCCGCCGGTCTCGCGAGTGCCGTCCACGGTGAGTTCGTTGACCCATACTTCGCCTTTCGTGACTCCGTCTCTATGGGAGCGTATGCCGATGAGGACGGAAGAGATTTGTCCCAGTGTGGGGTAGCCTTTCACGAAGAGGCGGTTCGAACCCTGATATAGTTCGGAAGCCGGGTGACCTGTCTCGTCGCGCTCTTGTTTCAGGGCGGGAAGGAGAGCCAGGTCGACAGAGAGGCGGTTTTCGTCCGGCCAGACTGCTGCGCCGAGTTCGGCAGGTGAGAGGTGCGTGTAGTCGGCAATGGGTGTCTCGGAGAGGGGCAGACGTACTTCGTAGAAGTTGTCCGTGAAGTCGCTGCCGATGCGGACGAAGAGTTCGATGTCGCCCGTCCGCAATGTCTCCTCGGTCTCAAGGTGGGCGAAAAGGGAGAGGGTTCGGTAGTGACGGAGATCCCAAGGGATGGGGTTGTGGAAGACGGCTGTACCTTGGCCTTTTGACAGATTCTCGAACGAGAGTGCCACAGCCTCCTCGTCGGCTCTCAGTAGAGAGACGGCGCCACTTGTGACGTTTCTCTCGACACCGGGAGGCGAAGCGTAAGGGATGGGCGTACGGGCTCCGTCTTCTTCGAGACTGAGACGGGAAATGGAGGCGGAAGCCGTCCGGAGGTCTTTTTCGTCCAATGCCCGGTCAAAGACTTGCCAAGAGGAAGAGACAAACCTAAGGTCGGCAAAGCGGAGCTGGAGTGCCCGACTGAAGCCGTGAAAAGAGAGGCGGAGAGAGCGGATGTCCTCCAAGAGTGGTCTGCCGATGACGGAGGAGGGGCGGGAGAGCGGGATACGGAACTTGAGCCACCGCACCCTCCGTTTGCTGCCGTCCGGCATTTCGACTTCGACGGTACGCTCGGCTATCACGTGAGCCCCCGACATATCGGATGAGAGCCGCATTTCGTACCGAAAGAAGTTCTCCTCTGTCTCGAGTAGAAAATTGCCGTCGATATCCTCTCTGTCCGGCTCGAGGCTCGAAGCTGCATCCAGTCCCGATACAGTGCGGGGTACAGAGTTGCCTTCGGTGCCGTTGATCGCCTTGTACCGCTCGAGAATCCCGGCAGACACTTGGTCATAAAACGGATCGAGATAGAAGCGGTAATTGTCGCGGGAGGGGTCTTCCCCAAGTCTTTCGTCAGATGGGAAGCGTACGCGCTCCTCGTCATCGGAGAGACCGTCGAGCCCTCTGTCCTGCCGCGCTATGTCCGTGCCACCCGTCCGGTCAAAAGCATAGACGTTCGGGACCGTGACAGGCACTCGTCCGAGTGGCGTATCGTCATAGGCTCCTGCGCTCTCATAAGCGGCACGTCCATCCGGTAGAACATCTTCGGAGACCCGACCGATGTCGAAGAGAA
Source organism: Bacteroidales bacterium (assembly GCA_004555765.1). Lineage (GTDB taxonomy): Bacteria > Bacteroidota > Bacteroidia > Bacteroidales > Porphyromonadaceae > Porphyromonas_A. Next base: position 19,978 of record SFHG01000003.1, on the reverse strand, counting down.
GCGTGCCTTCAGGTGCCGCCGGGTCGAGGCTGTAGGGATCGATGAACCACCCTTCGAGATAGGTTACTTGCGCCTCCCGAAAGTCGTTTACTTGCAGGGCGAACGTCGTCGAAGCCCACGACCGTACAGGGTCGGAAAACTTTCCCTCACCGTCCAGTAGCGCAAGGTCGGAAGCATAAGGTCCCCGCTCATCGGGGTAAAATGAGAAGTTGAGCGTAGGGAGTACGGTTTGTCCCAGGAGGTTTCGGTCCCGTGACGGGTAGAGCTCTGTCATTATCCAGTCCCTTACGAGCGGATTGGCGCGCTCCATGGCGTCCCGGACAAGCGACGGAGGCTGCCCTTCCATCCCGTCCCGGGTGAGGATCGGGTCGACGGCAAACCAAGCAAGAAGCCCACGCCTGTCTTTCCCCTTCGTCTCATCCGGGAAAGGATTGCTCCCGAGCTTCCACCCTTGCGGAAATGTAAGCCCTATGATCTGACCGCTTTGGTCGAAGTCTTCGAGAGACACGGGTCCTTTTGCGTTGTAGCCGGAGTGCAGTCGGGCGTAGGAAAGCCCTATGTCCAAGCCGCTCTCTCCCGTAAGTCTTCCGGGGAGCCATTCGTCAAGCAGCGCTGTCAGTGTCGGATAGGTGTCGGAGTATCTCAGGAATAAGCCCCAGAGCGTATTTTTCACCGGTTCTTCGCCCAATCTGAGCCTTTCGTAAGGCGCTTTCTCGTAGTAGTGCAAAAGTGTGCCGCCTACCGAGAGGGACGGCAAGAGTAGATAAGAGGCCTCAAGTCCGAGAAGGTTCTTTTCTTTTGCTCTCGACAGCTCTTTTTCCCTTATCGTAACCTCTATCTCTTCATCCGACGGGCTGAGCATCCGAAGTGTCCCTTGTGCGTAATCAATCTCGTAGTCCACCCCTTCGACGTAAGTCTTTCCGCCCACCGAGGAGAGCGTGACGCTCCCCGGTATGAGGTCGGCAGAGCCGAGGGAAATTGTCCCCCCGGACTGTCCGGAAGCCCCTTCCACACGACCTCTGAGGATGAAGCGGTCACGCTCCGTCTCCTTTCGGGCATCGTATGGCGTGTGGGTGTACAATCCGGGGTATTTCATGCGCTCTTCTTGGGGCACTGTGGCAAATGGGTACCGTTGGGGCAAAAAGAGCGTACCGCCTCCGGGGACGAAGAGTACCCCGGGGAGGTTGTCCACAAGTCCGTCGGAGAGGGTGCCGTCGCCTGATGTGTTTGTACGGTCGAGACCGAAGAGTTTGAGCCAAGGGGTTCCGTCTCCGTCTGCAGGTGCATCCACCCCGGACTTCGGGTCGCGATAGAGTAGCTCCAGCGTGAAGTCCGCGTTAGAAAATTGTGGTAGCGGGTACCCGTTTTTCATCATAAGCGACCAGAGGGGGTCTCCCGGTACCTTTTGTTCGTCCGAAAGGAGTGCCACTTCCACCTCTCCTCCATCCGAAGAGAATGTCCCCACCTGGTGTGTCTCTCCGTCTAATGTGTAACGGAATGCCACTCCAAGTCTCTGTCGGGAGCCAAGAGGCACGCGCAGTGAGAGAAAACCGAGTGCGGGATTGTAGTAATAGGCACCTTCTTGCAGTCGCTTTGCGGCAGGCAGCTTGATGAGTGTCGTCCCTTTCTCTCCCGTCAGTGCCCATTCTTTCGATGCCATCACGGGAACTGCGTCCGCCTCGGATACGTATCCCTGTTCGTTGGTAACCCAGACTTCTATGCGTTCGACAAGGAGATTACTTTGCACGAGAGGCAGGTTCGCAAGCCTTTCGTCGTAGCTCTCGGCGAAACTCTTTAGGAGGAAAAAATGCTGACCGAACTGATAGTCCGAGCTCTTCCACTCAAACGACCTCATTCCACCTCCGCCAGCGCCGATGATCATCTTCCGCTCCATATCGTGCTGACGGGCGGCTAACGCGGTCAGCTTGAGCCTGCCGAAACGGAAATCCCCCCTCAATCCGAAAAGATCCGACCCCGAAGTGATGAGGGGGTTCTTGCTGACGAAAGAGATATGCCCCGCCTGAAGCCTTTCGATCGGGTCGAATCGGTCGCCCTCATAGGTTAGTTGCAGAGACCGCCTGTTGCGGACCATCATCGACTGTGTGTTGTACTTCAAGTCGAGGCGGAGGTACTCTCCGTATCCCGCTTGCAGCGCCACATTACTCTCGAAAAGTACATCCGCATAGCTTCTCCTTCGCATCGAAGCGGGTAGAGCCGGCGCGTCGTCCTCAACGACGGAGCCTCCTACTTTCAGGCTTGCATCTCCGACTGCCGAAAAGGTCAGTCCGCCCTTGGGCTTGTCTTTCTTTGACTCGCTCTTTGGGACAAAATCCTTTGGTCTTTCGTTTAGTAAACTTTCTTCTTTGTAGCTTAGGAAGTCCTCCGGACTAAGGACTTTACTCAACCGCCATAGGGCGAGAGAATCCTGTCGGTAGACAAAATACAGTTTCGTCCTCGGATGATACGCCACCGAGTCCTTCCCCTGTCCTCCTTTCACCTGCCCATCCTTTGGCAGCCCATTTGCGAGTGATGGTGAAAAAAAAACCGTCTCAGCAGTAACAGTCAGAGCTGCTGTAAGAATGGCCGCCGAGAGGAGGAGAGACATACGCTACTGAGAGGATTAACATTTAGTTTTTCCTTAGGCAAAGATGAGAAGGATTCTAATCCTTTTCTACGAGTCATTATGAGTAGAAAATTTGAAAAACAAGAGCGTGAAAAAGCTTCTCCCGGGTAGTTGCAGGGCGGGGAGAGAGGGAGGGGTCAGTTCATTAGGCGGAGACCTTGGCGCACCATCTCGTTGATGCCCATATCGGGGTTGGCTTTGACGAGCTTTGCCACGACAGCCTTGGCTTGTGCAGGCGTATAGCCGAGTGCCACAAATGCTTTCTCCGCTTCTTCGTATTCCTCTCTCCTGTCCGTAAGAGCCGCGGCAGCCGAGCCGGACGGGGTGAGTCCCGAGTAGAGGTCTCCGATCTTATTTTTGAGTTCCACGATGATGCGTTCTGCAGTGCGGGCTCCCACGCCTTTGACTCCTTTGAGTGCGGTGGTATTCTCTTCGGCGATGTAGCGGGCGAGGTCTTTCGGAGGATAGCTGCTCAGCATAGTACGCGCCGAAGAGGGACCGATGCCTTTGACCGTGATGAGGAGCAGAAAGAGTTCGCGCTCGAAGGAGTCTATGAATCCGAATAGATCGTACGCGTCCTCGCGGATAGACTCGTAAACGAGGAGCTTCGCAGTCTCGCCCTCTTTCAGACGGGAAGAGGTATTGAGGGACGTATTGAGGAAATAGCCCACGCCGCCCGTCTCAAGGACGACACTTGTGGGGGTGAGGTCACTAACGGTGCCACGGATGAATTCGATCATAGAGCCTGTATCTTATCCGGTTAGACCATCGCGCCGAAGCAGCGCGTCCGGTGTGGCAGCGCGCCCCTTGAAACGCTCATAGAGCACTTCCGGATCTTCTGAGTCGCCTTTTTCCAAGATACAGGTGCGGAACCGGTCGGCGGTGGACTTGTCGCGAAGCCCTGCGTGGCGAAATTCTTCAAACGCATCCGCGTCCAATATCTCGCTCCACTTGTAGCCGTAATAGCCCGCGGCATACCCGCCGCTGAAGATGTGTCCGAATGAGGTACTTGTCGCACCCCCTTCCAGCTTGGGCAAAAGCCGTATTGGTTCGGAGACTTCGTCCTCCAGCTTCTCGATCTCCTTGGGAAGCTCTTCCGGATGCCGACCGTACCACGCCATATCGAGGTACCCGAATCCGAGCTGACGGACACAGGCATAGCCGGCGAGGAAACGTGCATTTCGCGTAATGGCTTCCACTATATCTTCCGGGATCGTCTCCCCGGTCTCGTAGTGGCGGGCGAAGGTGCGGAGGAAGTCCGGCTCTCTGAGCCAGTTTTCCATGATTTGGGACGGAAGCTCGACGAAGTCATGGACGACGTTGGTGCCGGAGAGGGACGAGAAAGGCACGCGGGTCAGAAGCCCGTGAAGTCCGTGACCGAACTCATGAAACATCGTACTAACCTCATCAAACGTGAGGAGAGAGGGCTTGCCGCCCGTCTCCGGAGTAAAGTTCATTACGAGAGAGACGACCGGGCGTACGCCATCGTACGCCTCTACGAAGTTCGTCATCCAAGCTCCGCTCTGCTTGCCTTTGCGGGGGAAAAAGTCCGTGAGGAGTGTACCGACGAGGCTGCCGTCTTCGTCCCTTGTGACGTCCCACACCGTGACATCGGGGTGGTACGCAGGGAGTGTGTCATTCTTCCGTATCGATATGCCGTAGAGGTCGTGGGCGAGTCCGAAGAGGGCGCTGACGGACTCCCCGAGGGAAAAGTACGGGCGGGTGGCTTCTTCGTCGTAGGAGAGGTTTTTCTCGCGGAATAGCTCTGTGTAATAGCTCCAGTCCCAAGGTTCGAGGGGATTAGGTCCGCCGATGGTGTCGGCGAAAGCCTGTACTTCCCGGACTTCTTCCCGGGCCTTGGGGAGATAGGCGTCCCGAAGGCTGTCCAGCATTTGGAGGACGGTCTCGGGCTTTTTGGCCATCTTCTCAGAGAGTGTGCATTCTGCAAAAGTCTCGTATCCGAGGGCTCTCGATATCTCGCTTCTCAGACCGGCGATTTCGTAGACGAGGGAGATGTTGCTCGTTTCCTTCCCGGGGTCGAAGCACAGCCTGGCTCTGTCCCGCGCCATTTTCTCACGGGTGGGGCGTGAGTCGCAGTACTTCATGATGGCGGTGTAGCTCGGCATGGAGAAGTCGAAGACATAACCGTCGAGGCCTTCCTCTTCCGCCTTCTTTTTGGCAGAGCGTAGGGCACTCTCGGGCAGGCGGGTGAGGACGGAAGCGTCGCGGACGGAGAGGCGGTAGGCGTTTTGCTCCTTGAGCATATTTTGCCCGAAGTTAAGCGTAGCGACCGCCAGCTGCATCCGTAGATTTTTGAGTTTGCCCCGGACATCGTCCGTGAGGAATGCCCCACTTCTTTTGTACCCGTCGTAGGAGCGGAAAAGGAGCCTTTTCTCAATGTCGGAGAGGGCGCTTTGGTCGCCTTCGTAGATGGCTTTCACCTTGAGGGCAAGGTCGCGGTCCATATTCACTTCGTTTGCGACCTCCGTGAGGCGTGAAGTGACTTCTTCGCTTCGCTCCATCAGGCGATCGTCCGCGTCGGCGTGGAGGAGGTTAAAGAAGACGGCGGAGGCGAGGTCGAGCTCTTTGCCGCTCTCCTCGAGTGCGAGGACGGTGTTCCGGAACGTCGCCTCTTCTTGAGGCACTGCCTTTATCTCGTCAATCTCTGCCTTATGCTTTTCGAGTGCCTCAAGGACACGCGAAGCCAGCGTATCCGCATCACGGTGTGCAAAGTCCGGGTAAACTCTCTCTTCTGTCATTTGCTACTCTTCGTCTATTTTATCGATTCTTCTCCGGTGGCGACCGCCTTCAAACTCGGTGGAGAAAAAGACTTTCATCAGTTCGACCCCTTCGTTCAGCGTGACAAAACGCCCGGGGATGGAGAGGATGTTGGCATCGTTGTGCCTGCGGACGAGGGAGGCCACTTCTCTGTCCCAGGCGATGGCTGCGCGGATGCCCTTAAAGCGGTTCAGCGTGATGGTGATGCCGTTGGAGGTACCGCAGGAGGCCACACCGAAGTCGACTTCTCCGCTTTGGACGGCACGAGCCAGTTTCTTTGCAAAGTCGGGGTAATCGACCGAGGCAAGGGAATCCGTGCCATAGTCGATGACTTCGACATCGGGGTAAAGGCTTTGGAACTCCTTCTTCAGGTTCTCTTTCATCGGGAATCCCGCATGGTCGGCGGCAAAGCCTACTCTCATTCCTTTTTTCAACATCGTGGTGTCTGTACTTTTTGTTTAAAAAGACCGTTTAGGGGAGATACAGACCGAAAATGTTTTCCCGGTACGTGTGACGACGAAACGCCGGTTCGTGTCCGGAGAAACTTTCGGCCTGTATCTCTTTTGCTCTGTGGTTACTTTTGTTTGTCCAAAAGGAGATGTACCTGCTTAGCGACGTTCTCCGGGGTGAAGCCGAGCTTTTCGTCCAGCACCTTGTACGGCGCGGAGAAGCCGAAGCTCTTCATACCCCAGATCTCTCCCGTACCTTCCGGCACGAGACCCTGAAGCGTGACGGGCAGACCCGCGGTAAGTCCGAAGCGGGGTACGCCGGGGATGAGGACGGCGTCTTGGTAGGCTTTGGGCTGGTTCCGGAAAACTCCTTCGGAGGGGATGGAAGCGATGTTCACTTCGATGCCTTCGCCCTTGAGGATCTCGGCACCCGCGACAAGTGTGGAGACTTCGGAGCCGTTGCCGACGAGGATGGCGGCGGGTCGCTCCACTGTGGCTACGTTGTAGCCGCCTTTCTCTGCGCGGAGACTCTTTTCGTAGTCGTTGGCGGGCAGGGTCTTGATGTCCTGACGGGAGAGGATGAGGCCGGTGGGGGTGTCGAGGTTTTCGAGAGCCATTTTCCACGCTACGGTCGTCTCGTGGTTGTCTGCGGGGCGGAGAACCAGCATCGAGTTCTTGCCTGCGTGGTTTTGGAGCTTCTCAAGGAGGCGGATCTGCGCTTCCTGCTCCACAGGCTCATGCGTGGGGCCGTCTTCGCCTACACGGAAGGCGTCGTGCGTCCAGATGTAGACGATGTGGAGACCCATCAGCGCCGCGAGGCGTATGGCGGGCTTCATATAGTCGCTGAAGGCAAAGAAAGTGCCGCAAGCCGGGATGATGCCGCCGTGCAGCGCAAGCCCCATACTGAGCGCCGCCATGGTAAGCTCGGAGACACCGATATTGATGAATTTGCCCGAGAAGTCTCCCCTCACGATAGGCTTCGTCTGCTTCAGGAAGCCGTCCGTCTTGTCGCTATTGGAGAGGTCGGCACTGGAGACGATCATATTGGGGACTTTCTTTGCGAGCTCACCAAGGACGGCGGCAGAGGCGTTGCGGGTGGCGATGTCCGGTTTCTGTTCGATTGCTGACCAGTCTATGTTTTCGACTTTGCCCGAGAGCCAGGACTTCAGTTCGGTCGCTTTGTCGGCGTTGTTTTTCTCCCACTTCTCGAAGTCCTTTCTCCAGTCCGCGATTTCTGCCCTGAGCTCATCCTTGCGCTTGTCGAAGACCGCCCGGACTTCGGGGAAGATACGGAATGGATCCTCCGGATCGCCCCCGAGGTGTCTGATGGTTTCTGCCGTCGACGCGCCCGCTTTGCTGAGGGGCTGACCGTGTGTGGAGACGAGGTTCTCAAAGGACTCGCCCTCCGCACCAACGGCACCTTTGCCCATCACCGTATTGCCGATGATGAGGGTGGGCTTACCCTTGTAGTCGATGGCTTTTTTGAGCGCGTGACGGATCTCGCCGTGGTCGTTGCCGTCGATGACGATGACGTGCCAGCCCCAGGCTTTGTACTTCATCTCTACGTCTTCGCTCGTGACTTCGTCCACCTCGGTGGAGAGCTGAATGCGGTTTGCGTCATAAAACATCACGAGGTTGTCCAGTCCCAGGTGACCTGCGATGCGACCGGCACCTTGGGAGATCTCTTCCTGCACCCCGCCGTCGCTGATGAAGGCGAAGATGCGCTGAGGCACCGCCGTCTCACCGAACTCCGCCGCCATCTTCTTCGCAGCTATCGCCGCGCCTACAGCAATGGCGTGTCCCTGTCCAAGCGGACCGGAGGAATTTTCGATGCCGTGGAGGACATCAAGCTCCGGGTGACCCGGCGTGTGGCTTTGCCACTGGCGGAACTGCTTGAGATCTTCCATATCGAGCCTGCCCGTCATACAGAGTACGGAGTAAAGCATGGCACTCATATGCCCGGGGTCGAGGAAGAAACGGTCTCTCTGAAACCACTCGGCATCGTCGGGATTAAATCTCAAAAACTCGGAATAAAGGATGTAGGCGAAGTCGGCACCGCCCATAGCACCGCCGGGGTGGCCGCTCTTGGCTTTTTCGACCATAGAGAGTGCGAGTATGCGCACGTTGTCGGCCCCGATTTGGGAGAGCGCAGGTTTTTTACTCATAGCAGAGAACGTCTTTATGTTATTGGATTGTCTATATCTGTCAAAGGTCTTTTCTTTCCCCTCCTTTAGCTCAAAGGTACCCAAAACTTTCCCGTCTCAGTGTACCGTCACCTGAGTGGCTCCGAACCCGTACTCTCTGAACGACGCATCCTGAAGGAGGCACCGCGGAAACTCGCGTCGGATGAGCTTCTCCACCGCTTCACGAAGGATACCTTCGCCCTTGCCGTGGATGAAGACGATCTTGAGCCCTTTATCCGCAGGCCTGCGGTGCGCTTTCATCACGCGCCGTACCTCTTCCAGCTGATACTCGAGGATCGCTTTGCTGTCCATACCGGCTGTCGTCTCAAGAAGCTCCGAAGCGTGAAGGTCGACGACGAGGGGTGTACCTTTCGGTGAAGACGACCCGGGACGGCGCGCTTCGCCCACCCGTGCGCGGTTTTCCTTCTTAGCGAGGCTCTCGTCTCCCTTCGTCATCATCTTTTCCGCGAGCGTGTCCGCGTCGATTTTCTTGGCTTGAAAAGGCTTGTCGCCCTCCACAAGCCGGTAAATGATGGCCTTATCGTCAAAAAAGTCGTTTTCCTCAAAGGCTCCCGCCTTGTAAAACTTACCGCCTTCCACTTTCAGCTCCACGACAAAAGGCTCTTTCCTTGTGAACGTCTCGTCCCGCACGATGGGTACGAGGACGAAAGAACTCCTTGTCCTCCGGTCGAGATCCGTACCCGGTCGGAGGGTATCTATCAGTTCGACCGAGTCGAAAGGGATGACCCCTTGGTATCTCAGCGTCCGCTTCAAGTTATCTTCGCCCGAAGTATAGGTCAGGACGAGATCGTACTGCGAGTCGTTGACGAGATAAGCTTCAAACCCGCCTTCTTCGCCCGGCTTCTTTCCCTCTTCGGGCAGGAAGCAAAGGTAGGCGTTGACTTTGCCGAGGTGTGCAAGATCCCGCTTACGGGCATCTTTTTCCTTCGATGTCGTCACAGCCGTCCCGGCGGGTGCTTTTGCCTGTCCGGTGTGGACGGGGACTTTCGGGACGATGGTACTGCCCTCCGTCACCACAACGACTTCACTTATCCGCGCCGGCAGCTCGAATCCGGTGTCGTCTTTGACATAAACGGTGGAAGTATTCTTATCTATGCGGGTTACTTTTCCGCCACCGGTGGCGTTGAGGAAGCGCACCAGGTCGCCTTCTTTCACGGTCATAGTTGTGTGTATCTTTTTCTCTTTGTGCCAAAATAAAACCTTTCTCCCCTCGTTTTTGGAGTCCTGCAAAGGTCTCTTTTACAAAGATACCAAAAGATAGCGCGGCCTAACCGACCGAGTTGTGTCGCTCGGCGGTGCGGAGGATGTCCGAGAAGACGCCCTGCGCGGTCACTTCCGCGCCTGCACCGGCACCTCGGATGACGATGGGGTTCGTGCCGTAGTTCTCCGTAAAGATCTCGAAGCACCCGTCTTGGGCGGTTGTTTGGCCGAATACGGAGTCCTCCGGCAAAGACTCTATGCGACAAAATAGCTCCGCAGAGTGTCCGTCCCGGGGCATGGTGAGGGAGCCGACATAGCGTCCCACGAAGCCTTCACGGGGCGAGAATAGACGTTCAATGTGTCTCTCGACCTCATCAATGTGGTCAAAAAGGTCGGAGACGGATCCCGAGGCATACGCTTTGGGGACGAGGCTCTGTACGGCGACGTCACCGAGCTCGGCAGGGAGGTCGAGTTCGCGGGCGAGGATGATGAGTTTGCGTGCCACATCAATGCCGGAGAGATCGGTGCGCGGGTCGGGCTCGGTGAAGCCTTCGGCAACGGCTTTGTGGAGGACGGAGGCAAACTTCTCCCCCCGTGAGAGTGCCCCGAAGATGTAGCCCAGTGAGCCGCTGAAGAGCCCGCGTATCGCCGTCACCTTGTCGCCCGAGAGGTGGAGGAGCTTAAGGAAGTCGATGATGGGAAGTCCGGCTCCGACGTTTGTCTCATAGCGGTAGGACTTGCGGTTTTTCTCCAGCAGTTCCCGCAGTCGGGCGTAGGAGGCAAAGCTCTGGACGTTGCCCACCTTATTGGAGCTGACGAGGTCAAAGCCCGCTTCCACGAGCTCCGGGTACCGCGCCGCCACTTCAAGTGAAGACGTGTTGTCGACGAGGACGAGATTTTCCAAGTGGTGTGCCCGGGCATAATTGATGATGTCGGAGACCGCATCCCGGGTTTCTGACCCGTTCTCAAACCTTTCCCGCCAGTCTTCGGGGAGTGTCTCAGTGGGGAAAAAGACCTTGCGGGAGCCGGCCACGGCGAAGATCTCGAGCGAGAGTTTTTTGCGCCGGAGTATCTCCTCACGCTGTCTGACGACTTGGTCGATGAGGGCACCGCCGACGTTGCCGTGACCGATGACGGCCAGGTGAATCTTGCGGGCGCGGTCGAAAAGCTCCGAGTGCATCACTCCGAGGGCGAGTGGTACTTCTGTCTCGCTGATGAGGAGGCAGAGGGTATTGGTGGGGACGGTGTTATTGAGGAGACGGGGGACGATGCCGTGCCGTGCCAGTGCGCCGTAGGGGCGGTCGAACTGTGCGAGCGGCACCCCTATGAGCGCCACGATGGCCAAGCCTTTGACCGCCACCGCGGGCTTGATAAGACCCGCTTCGATGTCGCGCTCAAACTCTTCGTCAAACGCGCGTACAGCCCGCTCTGCGTCCGCTTCCGCCACGACGAGACCCGTGCCGCGCTCCGAAGAGCCTTGGGAGATGAGGGAGACGGAGACCCCCGCACGGCTCATTGCCCCGAAGATGCGGGCATCCAGCCCCGGGCGGTCTTTCATCTCCTGTCCCTCGAAGAAGATGAGCGCCCGCCCTTTGATTGTGGCGAGTGCCTTCACCTGCTCTTCACCGTGGGTGGACGAGATCACGGTGCCTTGCTGACCGAGGCCGTCGGGGGAAAAGGTATTGAGGATGCGGAGCGGGATGCCTTTTTTGACCAAAGGATCGACCGTGCGGTGGTGGAGGATGTCTGCGCCGTACTGGGCGAGCTCGGCGGCTTCGGAGTAGGTGAGCGCCTTGATCTTGCGTGCCTGGAGGACGAGGTCGGGGTTGGCGGTGTAGATGCCGTCGACGTGAGTGAAGTTGTCGACCCGCTCAGCGTCGAGGTATGAGGCGAGGAGTGTGGCGGAGTAATTGCTGCCGTTGCGCCCCAAGGTGGTCCGCTCCCCACGCCCGGTCTTGGCGATGAAGCCGGTGACTACGGGGATGACTTCATCCGAGAGTCCGGAGAAATAGGCTTTTGTGCGCCCTTCCGACTCCGGCAGGATGTCGGCATCGCCAAACGTCTCGTCCGTGACGAAAAAGTCGCCCGAGTCGACGGCGCGGGCATTCAGACCCCGCCTGCGGAGGAAGTCGGCGAAGACTTTCACGGAGACGCGTTCCCCGAAGGACAGCACCCGGTCGAGGACCCGGGGCGGACAGACGCCGAGGAGGTTGATGCCCTCCAAGAGGTGCAGGAGTTCGGAGGACTCTTCTGAGAAATCTACGGGTGCGTCCGCCGGTTGGGCAGAAAAGAGCTCACCCACTTTCGCGGAATACCCTTTGCCCTCAAGTGCAAGCTCTGTGAGCTCGATGAGACGGTCGGTCGTCTTGCCGCGGGCGGAGAGTACGACGACGGGTTTCTCGCCTTTTTCAAACGATTCTTTTACGATTTGGGCGGACTGCTCCAAGCCACCCGGGGTGCCGAGTGAGCGTCCCCCAAACTTAATGATTACCATAGTTCTTTTTCGGATGCTTTTTTGGTCTGTGATAGGTGACGGCGTGGTACAGACCAAGAAACTTTTTTCGCCCGTACCCGCGTCTTCTTTTCGGTCTGTACCTTTTATGTGCCGGTTTCAGTGCTTGAAAAAATCTCCTTTACGATCTCCGACAGCTGTGCGTACTCCATCAGAAACGCATCGTGACCGTGGATGGAGTGGATGGTGTAGTGCTTGGCACCGATGGCTCGGGCGAGGTCTTCCGTCAGCGCGTGCGGGAAAAGGAGATCGCTATCAATGCTGATGAGGGACACTTTTCGGGCAATGGGGCGAAGCTCCTCCGGGCTGTCTGCGGCGTGAATCTGTCCCGTGAGGTAGGTCATTACCTTATAGGCTTCGAGGGCGAAGCGCTCTTCAAGCCGCCTGCCGTGAAACTCGAGCCAGTCGACGATTTTCGGTGTGCCGTCTGCCGTTGTGTCGTCCCCAAACCTCTTGTCCAAACTCTCGGGGGTGCGGTAGCAGAGCATCCCGTGAATCCGCGCGTCGTGCAGGGGGTGCGCTCCCGAGAGAAGGATCTCCTGTACCCGTGTCTGTGCCAAGAGCCAGGCGTCGGCTTTGTAATGCGTGGCGATGGGAAGGTACAGCTCTGCGAGGTCGGGAGAGAGAACTGCCATCTGCCAGACGATACCCCCGCCGAGGGAGGCACCGATGACCGCGCGGAGCTTCCGGATGCCGAGAGTCTCTATCCCGAGGATGAAGAGGCGGGCGATGTCCTTTACGGTGAAAAGGTCGTGACGGGGTAGGGGGACGGACTCGTAGCAGTTGCCGGGGATATTGAAAGCGAGGATGGTGTACTCCTCCGTCGCGATCGCTTTACCGGGACCGATGAGGTCTGCCCACCAGCCGTCGGGACCTGCTGCGGACGAGTTGCCCGTGAGGGCGTGATTGACGAGGACGACGGGACCGCGACCGAGGGGAAGGCCCGCGAGCTCATAGCTCAGCGGTACCTCCCCGAGGGTGCCGTGCTTCTCGGTCTCGAAGTCTTTGAGTACAAGATTCCTAATCTTATTCATCTCTGGCTGCTCCTGAGGGCTTGGTCAAGGTCTTGCTTGAGGTCTTCCGTATTCTCGAGACCGATGGAGAGGCGGATGAGGTCTTCCGAGACACCGGCTTTCACGAGATCCTCTTTCGAGAGCTGCGCGTGTGTCGTGCTTGCCGAGTGGACAATGAGGGACTTGGAGTCACCGAAGTTGGCCACCAGTTTGAAAAGTTTCGTGCTTTCTGCCACTTTCTTAGCCGCCTCATAGCCTCCCTTTGGGGCAAAGGTCACTATGACGCCACCGCCGCGGGTGAGTTTCTCATTAGCGAGCGCATAGGCTTCGTGGCTCGGGAGCTTCGGGTAGCGCACCCACTCCACGAGGGGGTGATTTTCGAGCCAACGAGCGATCTCGAGGGCGTTTTTGGAGTGCTGCTCCACGCGTATCTTCAGGGTCTCGAGGCTCTTGATGAGCTGGGCGGAGTTGAAGGGCGAGATGCACGCACCGAAGTCTCTGAGTCCGACGGCGACGAGCCAAAAGATGAATGCGGCGCTGCCGAAGGCTTCGGCAAACTTGATGCCGTGGTACGAGGGGTCTTCATCCACGAGCTGCGGGAAAAGACCTTTGGACCAATCGAACTTCCCGCTGTCGATGATCGCACCGCCGAGGGTCGATCCGTCACCTGCGGCAATCTTCGTCAGTGAGAGAAACTCCACGTCCGCACCCTCATCCAGAGGACGGTAGAGACCGAGTGTGCAGGTATTGTCGGCAAAGAGCGGGAGACCGGCTTCGTGCGCCACTTTCGCAAGGCGGGGTATATCCACGAAGTCGAGCCTGGGGTTACCGACGACTTCGGCGAAGACGACTTTCGTCTCCGGCTTGATGGCGGCGCGGACGGCTTCGGGGTCGTTGGCATCCACGAAAGTCGTCGTGATGCCGAAGCGCGGCAGTGTATGGCTGAGGAGGTTGAATGTCCCCCCGTAGAGGCTGCCGGAAGCTACGATATGGTCGCCGGAGACCAAGAGCGATAGTAGTGCCGTGGCGATGGCCGACTGTCCGCAGGAAGTGGCTACGGCTCCGATGCCGCCCTCAATGGCCGCGATGCGGTTCTCGAGGATGCCGGTGGTGGGGTTATTGAGGCGGGTGTAGATGAGACCTCCGATTTTGAGGGCAAAGAGGTCTGCCGCGTATTTGCTGTTGGGGAACGCGTAGGCCGTATTTTGGTACAGGGGAACGTTGATGGAGCCGAAGGCATCCGCGGAGGGGTCGAAGCCGGCGTGGAGAGAAAGGGTTTCGAGGGCGTGAGTTTGTTTTGTCGTACTCATAAATGTAATGTTTGTTTGGTAGGGTTTATTGTTGATGATTGCTTGGTGTCTGATTTTTTGCACAAAGAAAAGCCGGTATGACGAATTCGTTTTCGTCATACCGGCTCTGTAGCTCTGAAGCTCAGCGTATATCGCTTTCTTTGCTTATCTCGTTAGATCTTTGGGGGAAGTGCTACTACTCTCGGGTACGACGAATGGGCGGACATCTGCATAGACATTCGCATCATCATACCGTACATATTCCGAGTAGCGCAAAGCATAAACTCCTATTGTCTGATCTCTTTGGTCTCTTTGAGCAAACCTGCGGCGGAACATCCGCCATCGCGTTTCCTCACGGACAAAGTTACACTTTTTTCCCAAATCTCCAAATCTTGTCTCCCGCTCCACCCCGGTTTCGGATGTGAGGTCTTATTGGGGATGAGATGGTAAGCAAAGGTCTTGGGGAGATGGTACGGGCCGGGACGCTATCGTGGTACGTACCGAGAAAAGAAAAAGGTACAGACCAAAGAGATGCGCTTGGTCTGTACCGGAAATAGCCGGTAGTCCGGGTAGCCGGACTGCGTCAGTAATCCCGCTCTCTGTTTCAGCCCTTGAGTGAGCCCATCAACTTGCTCCAAAAGCCCTTCCTACGGCGCTTGGTGCGGTACTTCTCCATCATCTCTTCCTGTGTGCGGTCGAGTATGACATTGGAGTAAGGGGAGACAAACGGCCTGCCTTCGCTGATCATTTTATAGACGAGTTCCCAGTCGAGCCGTCCGCCGATATTTCTGTCATCGATGAATACGTCCACTTTGAGTTTGCGGGAAAAAGCCTCGTCGCTCTTTTGCTCTTCCGGATAGTCTCTATTGACGGCGTAGAAAGTAATTCCGTGCTCTTTGCAGTAATTCACGGCTTCCTCAAGGAGCGCCCCTTCACGCACGGACCAAAGGATAAGTTTGTGACCGTCGCGGATGAGTTGGCGGAGGACAGACATCGCGCCGGGGATGGGATCGCCGATTTTCGGGTACTTGTGCGTGACGATAGTGCCGTCGAAGTCGACGGCGATGAAGAACGTGCGTCTCGATCCTGTTGAACCTGACATCAATTTTTTCGGGAAGAGGGGTTATTTTTTCTCTTTATTCTTACCGTAGCCGTAACCGTAGCCGTAACCATAGCCATATCCGTACCCATAGTTGTGTCCGTATTTGCCATACCCTTTCTTCGCGGCCATAAAGTCGACGCCGTTGACAAGGATGCTGACGTTGGGCAGCTTTTGGGCATCGGAGAGGTAATTGATGTAGTCGAAGTCCTTCTTTTCGGTCTTCTCGGCTCTCGTGACATATACGGTGGCATCTGCCACACGACTCATAACGAGCGTATCCACTACCGGACCACAAGGAGCGGAGTCGACGACGATGTAGTCGTACTTCTCTCTAAGCTCTGCAAAAATCCCGTCCAGGCGGGAGCGTGAAAGGATTTCCGCAGGATTCGGCGGGATGGTGCCGGTCTGTAGCAGCGACAGGTTCGGGTAGCCCTCCACGGGGATTATGAACTCTTCCGTGTTGAGCGACGGGTCATTGAGAAGGTCGGTGATACCGAACTTCTTGACATTCTTCACGCCAAACGTGCGGGCAAGCTGCGGGTTACGGATGTCGAGACCTATGAGGAGGACTTTTTTGTCAAGTGCGGAGAGCGAGATGGCAAGGTTCGAGACTACGAGTGTTTTGCCCTCTGCAGGGACGGTCGAAGTGACGAGGACGACGAGCGGTTGCTTATTGCCCGTGACGAAACTGAGGTTCGTGCGGAGGTTACGGAATACTTCCGTGGTGTAGTCGTTGCCGTGTGTCTGTACCATAAGCTCTGTGGAGGTATCCTTTTCAAGCTTAGGTACGGAGCCGAGAATGGTGAGCTTCGTGAGGTCTTTGACATCGCCTTCGTTCTTTATTTTTGTCTGGGTGAGGCGCCAGATGTAAATGATGAGCGTCGTCAAGATAATCCCGAGTAGGATCCCGACAAGGTAGATGATGGGCTTCTTGGGAGACGAGGGGCGGTCGTCGGCAAGAGGGGGATCCACGACGCGCGCACTCTCGATAGAGGCCGCAAGCTGGATGGAGGTCTCTTCGCGCTTGGTGAGCAACATCAGGTAGAGGTCGTTGCGGATTGCTCTCTGACGCTCGATGTCGCCCGCAAGACGCTCGAAAGCGGGTGCGTCTGCGATGATGCCGGTGTAGGAGCGGTCTTGTGCTTCGAGTCCGGAGAGAGTGATCTCGAGACCCACTTTGGATGCTTCGGCTGCGTCGATGATGTTTTGTCGCGCCTTATCGATCACGTTGTTTTGCGCGATCACTTTGGGGTGCGTCTCGTTGGCGGTAGTAAGGAGGTTTGTCCTTTCGAAGATCATTTTATTGTACTCCTGTACTGCGCCTGCGAGAGACTGATCCTCGAGACCGAGCGTGGACGGTATGAGGGCAAATTGATTCTTCGAGTTTTTGACGTAGTTCAGCAGGTAGTTGACGGTATTGAGCTTCGAAGTCGTCTCTGCCTTGGCCTTCTGTGCTTCGGCTTTGCCTTGCACGGCCACACCGAGATCGGAGTAACTGGTCACGCCCTGTTCCTGCTTCACGCCGGCGAGCCTGCCTTCGATATCCGAGAGCTCTTCGCCGATGATCTTGATTCGTTCGTTGATAAACTGATACGTGTTCTGCGCGGTCGCATTCTTGTCGATGGCGCGCTCCCTGTTGTAGACTTGGACGAGCTTGGAGAGAAACTCTTCGCCTTTCGTGCGGTTATCGGTCTGTATGCTCATCTTGGCCACCGAGCTCTGTTTGTCCGTGCGTTCGACGGTGAGCTGGCTCGTCATAAGCGATACGGCGACTTTGAGCGGATCCTTGATGGTAACGTCGAGCGAAGACGGGAGTATGACGGAAGGATCCTTGGGCTTCTGTTTTTCGAAGGTCAGAAGTCCGAAAGGCACCGAATAAGTGCCGGGTATCTTGTCCACGTCGACCGTGTCTCCGGTCTCTTTGAGGATGATGCGGTATTTACCTCCGCCTAAGGAAGAGAGTGTGAAAGAGGCGCTTTCTTTGAGGTGGTCGAGACTGGCGTCGTCGAGTGAGATCTTGAAGGGGAGATTGCTGTACCAGACCTTCTTGCCGAGCCCGTCTTTGCTGACGACGTCGACGTAATAGCGGGACTCGCGTACGGTTTTCTCCAGCATCTCGCGGCTTTTGATGAGCTGTATCTCGTTGTCGATATTGACGTTGGAAACTCCGGTGGCGACTTGGGCGAGGAGATCGTCTGCGGTCTGTGATCCCTTCTTGTCCTTTTCGTCCATAAAAAGGATGGAAGAGGTCACCGGATAATGCGACCTCTGTGTGGAGATGAAGAGCCATGCCAAGCCGAGGCACAGGACGATGGCTCCCAAGTAATAAGGCCAAAACTTAAGATACGGGAGGACGAGATCCAGGAGGTTGAGTTCGTCGTCGTCTTCTGTAAGTGCTCTGTTGTCTTCGAAATCGGCGTTTCCTAAAGCCATAATGTTTTATTCTGTTGTGTGGAAGAGGCGCAGTCGATTCCGCCGGTTTATCGGAGGACTGTAAGCAGGATGTTTACGAGACTGAAGCCCAAGGAGGCAATGGACACCCAGATTGTCGTCCCGCTGCTGATGGAGCTTGAGGAAGCGATGGCATCGTTGGGGACCACGTAAATCACGTCCCCTTGCTGCAGATAATAGTAGGGCGAAGAGATGATGTCCGGACTCTTGAGGTCAAGCGTGACGATTTCCTTGTTCCCGGAAGCATCTTCCCTCAGAAGGCGTACCTGGTCGCGCTTACCGTAGATCGTCAGGTCACCTGCGCCGGCGAGCGCCTCGAAGATATTCACTTTGCCGTTTGCTGCGGTGAAAAGTCCGGGGTTCTTTACTTCCCCGATGACCGAGTAACGGAAGTTATTAAGCGACACGGTCACGGTGAGACCGGGGTCGTTGACGAACTTGCCGACCGCACTCTTGATGGCTGCTTCGGCTTCCCGCACCGTCAGACCGCCTACTTTCACCAGTCCCACCACGGGCAGATTAGCCATACCGTCGTTGTCCACGAGATAGGAGCGCTGCTGGGACTGGATGGTCATATAGTCCTGATTGGGAACCCACAGCATGCCGTTGAAGGGTGCCACAGACTCCGGATTCGTGGACGAAACCAGCATTCCGATGAGGTCTTTGGGTTGGATTCTTGCATCCTGCAGCCCTGTGCTTGCCACTCTCAGTTCCCGATCGACGGTCTGCATATAGGCGACATCTTTGGATGTCGCACAGCCGGCAGTCACAAACGCAACGACGACGAACAGCACCATTACGATCATTTGAAAATTCTGTCTCAACCTCATATCAGTCGGATTTGTGTCTTGTATAAAAACGGCAGAAATGCTTCTCTTGAGGGCATACTCGCGATGCCTTTGGCGCAAATATACACTTTTTTGCCGTAGAGATACCCATAAAGGGGGATTGGCTCGGCGTATTTGGCTTTTTTGAGATACGGACCGAAAAGGAATCCCCGGTCTGTATCTCAGCGGAAGATCATACAGACCGGGGAATTATTCTCGGTACGGTCGAAATTAATCGGCAGTCAAGAGTGGGGAGTGCGCACTTTTTGAAACTCCAATCCCGGTGCGCCTGTGCGATTGGGACGTGACTTCCGACCCTTAGAGATTGTCTTTCTCGATGTCCTTAAAGTAGTTGTACGTGCCGACTTTAATTTCGTCGCACGCTGCTTCGTCGACGACGAGGATGCCTTTGGGATGAAGTTGGAGTGCGGTGACGGTCCACATCTGGTTCACGGCACCTTCGATGGCTTCGCGGACGGCGCGGGCTTTGGCGTGACCGTTGGCAAGAATCATCACTTCGCGTGCATCCATTATCGTGGCTACGCCGACGGTGAGGGCAGTCTTGGGGACGAGGTCGAGGTTACCCCCGAAGAAGCGGGAGTTTGCAATCACGGTGTCCGTCGTCAGCGTCTTGATGCGGGTGCGCGAACCCAGTGAGGAGCCGGGTTCATTGAAGGCGATGTGTCCGTCGGGACCGATGCCGCCGATGAAGAGGTCGATGCCGCCGATGGCTTCGATTGCGGCCTCATAGTCGCGGCACTCTTTCCCGAGGTCGGAGGCGTTGCCGTTGAGGATGTGGGCGTTCTCGGGCTTAATGTCGATGTGGGAGAAAAAGTTCGTCCACATAAACGTGTAGTAGCTCTGTTCGTGATCCTTGGGTATGCCGATGTACTCGTCCATATTGAAGGTGACGACGTTTTGGAAAGAGATCTTGCCCGCTTTGTGGAGGCGTATCAGTTCCCTGTACATACCGAGCGGCGTGGAGCCTGTGGGCAGACCGAGGACGAAAGGTTTGTCCGCTGAGGGACGTGCGGCGTTGATGCGTTCGGCTACGTGGTTGGCTGCCCATTTGGCGAGCTGCTCCGTACCCGGTTCGATGATTACTCTCATAGTTTGCTGTCAGTGTTTGTATGTGGTAAATTTTTCTTTTGCCTCTGTATTTGGACGAAAAATCACTTCAAGACGGCTTCGGCCATCTGACGACCGAGTTCCCAGAGCCTTTCGTAGGCTTCTTCATCGGCTTTCCCGATGGTGATGACGGGTTTGGCTACCTCCTGCCACCCAAACTCCTCAGCCAAAGGCGAGAGCTTGTACTCTACGGCGCCGTTCCACGCCCCGGAGCCGAAGGTGGCGAGGATATGCCCGGGGATGTAGCGGGTCTTAATCTTCTCCACGAGAGACGCGATGGGCGGCCAAAGCTCCATATTGTAGGTGGGCGAGCCGAGAATGAGACCGTTGTAGCGGAAGAGGTCGGCAAGGATGTAGGACGCATTCGTCATGCCGGCGTGGTACACACGGATGTGCTTGACA
>SFHG01000040.1 GCA_004555765.1 Bacteroidales bacterium | reverse complement strand
ATCTGCGGGAGGTGAATGTGAGCCTTACAGGAGTTTGGTGACCGTTTGCCACCCGCTTGAATAGCGAAAAGACGGTCGTATTCGGCTCTATGCGGTAGGCTCCCGATTTCGGACTCCAACCGGGGTTGAATTTTTCTATGGCTCCGAAGATTCCGTAGCTTCTCGAGTTCGTCATCCTTCTGTCCAGCGAATCGAGTACTGTAGACCACTCACTGCCCGGGTAGACGTAGACCCACCCGGCTTTGTCGGACTTGAGGTTAAAGGTCGCTTTCCCGAAAAGCAGATAACTCAGCCATAGGCCACCCAAAATGATGAGAACAACGAGGGAAGTGAGGAGATAGACAGGGAACTTGTCGGGGCGTTTGGGCATAAACGGTCGGAACTTATTCGTGAAAAAGTGTGGGGCAGGAGAGGATGCGTGGCGTGAAAGCCCTCCCAAGAACCATTTCCGCCTACAAAGATAAGCCTTTTAGAGGTATCTTTGAAAAGCAAAAATAGGGATCGGGAACAGTCAGGGAAAGGATTACGGTACCTTTGGGCTCATCACCCGGTCAAAAAGACGGTAACCGATATGAAATTTGAATACAAGAGGCGACAGACACATCCCGTCCGTGTCGCTAATCTGACGATCGGGGGCAATGCCCCAATCGTGGTACAGTCGATGGCGAATGTCAATACAAATGACGTGGAAGGAGGCATCGAGCAGGCCGCGCGCATTATTGATGCGGGGGGTAAAATGGTACGTTTTACCACCCAAGGGAAGAGGGAGGCCGAGGCTCTGGGGCGGATTCGCTCGGGGTTGCGCGCGAGGGGATACGAAGCACCCCTCGTGGCGGATGTCCATTTCCGAAAAGAGGTTGCCTTTATCGCCACAGATTATGCAGATAAGGTCAGAATCAAAGGCATCGCCATCCGCATCGGAGTGAATCACGGCTCACTCTCCGGACGCATAATGGATCGATACGGGGATACACCGCTCGGTATGGTCTCCGGATGTATGGAGTATCTCGAAGTCTGCTCCGAAAAGGGCTTCGAAGACGTGGTCATCTCCATCAAATCCTCAAATACAAAAGTGATGGCAGAGACGGTGATCCTTCTCTCGAAGACGATGGAAGAGAGAGGAATGCACTATCCGCTCCATCTCGGAGTGACAGAAGCCGGAGATGGCGAAGATGGACGCCTAAAGAGTGCCGTCGGCATCGGAGCTCTCCTCAGTCTCGGTCTCGGAGACACCATCAGGGTGTCCCTTACGGAGGTGCCGGAGGCAGAGATACCTGTGGCAGGACTCCTCGTCCGACTGACAGAAGAATTGGCGCGTAATCCGGTCGTGGAGACTTCGAATGAAGTTCCTACCCTGCAAGTTTTCCGGAGTAAAACGGGGGAACATCCAAGGGTTCCTGAGGTGATCGCAGACTATGACGAAGCGTTTTTGTCCGTGTCGGAGTGTGAGCGTCCCGATGTGCTTTTTGGACCAAAAGGGACAATATCCGAAAAGGACGTAGAGGTGATCACCGACGAAGAGATTTTGAGCGGGCATAGGTTCACCACCGGCAAAAGACGCGTAATAGAAGTCACCCGTCCGAATGTCCCTCTTGTACTGCGTGCGATGGATGAACTTATCGAGCCGGGTTACATTCTTCGGGTGAAAGCGGACTATACACCCGAGGAGATGCCTACGCGACTTGGTTTCATACTCGGAGCCAAACTACTCTTCGGGTCTCCCTTGGGTGGTCTTTGGCTGAGGAGCGGGTCGGTTACCCCACGGGAATTGGCACGACTTTCATACGGACTGCTGCAGGCTTCGCGCTTGCGTTTCACGAAGACGGAGTACATTGCCTGCCCGAGTTGTGGGCGGACGCTCTTTGATTTGCCCACCACTTTGCAACGCGTCCGTGAGGCTACGAAGCACCTCAGGGGGCTCAAAATCGGGGTGATGGGCTGTGTGGTCAACGGTCCCGGAGAGATGGCGGATGCCGACTACGGCTATGTGGGCTCCGGAGTAGGCTTGGTGGATCTATACAAAGGAAAGGAAAAAGTGGAGAGAGCCATCCCTGCCCGAGATGCCGTCTCCCACCTGATCGACCTCATCAAGTCCAATGGCGACTGGCGGGAGCCTTAATCGGAGCATACCCACTTTTTCGGTATCTTTGTAAAAAATAGGGAGGGTAATACGATTCGGAGTGTGGCTGAGAGAGAAAGGACAAAAACGACCACGCCCGGAGATTTTCGTACAAAACAGACATATCGTTTTCTTACACACTTGCCATTCATGAGCAACAACAGAGTATTTAGCGAACAGGAGCTACTGAGAAGGCAGAGTCTCGAGGCTCTCAGAAAACTCGGAATTGACCCCTATCCCGCAGAGGCTTTCGACGTCACGGCTACTGCCCAAAGCATAAAAGACACATTTGATCCCGAAGCTCCCGAGAAGGAGATTACATTGGCAGGGCGCCTAATGACAAGGCGGATAATGGGCAAAGCTTCCTTTGCCGAACTGATGGACTCCACCGGAAGGATCCAACTCTACATCACGCGCGACGATATCGCTCATGATGAGGAGAAAACGATGTACAACACGGTTTTCAAGAAACTGCTCGACATAGGGGACTTTATAGGCGTGCGCGGATTCGCTTTTGTGACCAAGACAGGCGAGCTTACGGTTCACGTCAAGGAACTGAAAGTTCTCTCCAAGGCGCTTAGACCGCTCCCCGTCGTCAAGCAAAAGGATGGCGAGACCTTTGACGCGTTCACGGATCCCGAGCTTCGTTACCGGATGCGCTACGTGGATCTCGTGGTTAATCCGGAGGTGAGGGAACGTTTTGTGAAGCGTACCCGTACTTTTGACGCCTTTCGCTCCTTCTTTAACGAGAGAGGGTATCTGGAAGTAGAAACCCCGGTACTTCAGAGCATCCCGGGTGGCGCGGCCGCGCGACCTTTCATCACCCACCTCAATGCCCTCGATATTCCTCTCTATCTCCGCATCGCCGATGAGCTTTACCTCAAAAGGCTGATCGTGGGCGGCTTTAACGGCGTGTACGAGTTCTCCCGAAACTTCAGAAACGAGGGGATGGATCGCACCCACAACCCCGAGTTTACCGCTATGGAGGTCTATGTCCCCTACAAAGACTACGATTGGATGATGGAGATGACCGAGCAACTTCTCGAGTACACTGCCCGGAAAGTCAACGGGACGACAAAAGTAACCGTCCGAGGCCAAGAAATAGACTTCAAGGCTCCGTATCCCCGCATTACGATGACGGACGCAATAAAAGAACACGCCAACTACGACATCACAGGCAAGAGCGAAGAAGAGATCCGCGCGGCCTGCAAAGAGCGCGGTATGGAAGTGGATGAGACAATGGGCAAAGGTAAGCTCATCGACGAACTCTTTGGTACGTTTTGCGAACCGAAGTACATCCAGCCTACCTATATCATAGACTACCCTATCGAGATGTCTCCCCTTACGAAGAAGCACCGCTCCAAAGAGGGACTTACGGAGCGCTTTGAGCTGATGGTCGCCGGCAAGGAGCTTGCGAACGCGTACTCCGAGCTCAACGATCCGATCGATCAGTACGAGCGTTTCCAGGAGCAGCTGAGACTCTCGGAAAAGGGCGATGATGAGGCGATGTTTATCGACCAAGACTTTATACGCGCGCTTGAATACGGGATGCCGCCTACGAGCGGGATGGGTATCGGGATGGATCGTCTCGTGATGTACCTTACGGGACAGGATACGATCCAGGAGGTGCTTTTCTTCCCTCAGATGAAACCGGAGCGGCAGAACCCTAACAGCATTTCCGGAGATGCCGAAGAGGAGGATCGGGAAGAGTAAGCCTGAAATCTTTTCCTGCAATTTGATCTAACTGTTTTGAGCTTGAATTATGGCTGAACCACAGAGTCAGCGTCTATTCTTTGACGGGTGGACACCCGGAAAAATTGTCGTCATAGGGGGCGGAAGCTGGGCTACGGCTTTGGCGAAAATTCTCCTTGACTCCGGCATCGAGCGCATAGGCTGGTACTTCCGCTTTCACGACACCGTCAAGAAGTTTAAGCAGAGTCGGCATAATCCGTCGTACCTCACCACCGTTACTTTTGACACGGATCGGATAGATTTTTATTCGGACATTCACTTAGCGGTAAAGGAGGCGGATACAATCCTTCTCGTCACACCTTCGCCGTACATTCTCGGCACTTTTGAGAAAATCAAAAAAGAGGAGATGAGGGGAAAGTTTGTCCTCAATGCGACCAAAGGGATTATCCCCGACAAGTACAGAACGATTTCTTCGTACTTGAGCGAAGAGTTCGACCTGCCTCTGGATATGATCGGAGTCATCAGCGGACCTACTCACGCCGAAGAAGTGGCGCTCGAGAAGACTTCTTACCTCACTATGGCGTGCAGTGACGTCAAAAAAGCCGAGACACTCGACAAGATGCTTACAGCCCCCTATGTGCGTACTTACGTCAGCCTCGACGTCAACGGTATCGAATACGGTACTGTGCTGAAAAATATCTATGCTATCGCCGCCGGCATCTGCCAGGGTCTTAAGCTGGGGGATAACTTCCAAGCTGTCCTCATTGCCAACGCTGCCGCGGAGATGGATCGCTTTACTAAAGCACTCTCCACTACGAGGTGTCCGATTACGGACTCCGTATACCTTGGAGACTTGCTCGTCACCTGTTACTCCAAGTACAGTCGCAATCGTACGCTCGGCACCTTGCTTGGGCGCGGATACTCCGTGATGCAGGCGCAGCTTGAGATGGAGATGGTGGCAGAAGGGTACTATGGAGCCAAGTGCATCCATATCTTGAATAAACAGGTGAAGGCTTTTTTGCCCATTGCAGAAACAGTCTATCAGATTCTGTATCACAAAGAAAATGCCCAAAAAGCCATCGACAGGCTTGCCGGGCTTATTCACTAACGAAGCATAGAGCTCCACATTATCATAACATAGAAAATAACTTATTACTATGGCAGAACTAATCAAACTCGACTTATCCAACGCACTCGACACTCCGGAGCGTAAAGCCTCTTTTGAGGCTATGATTCCCGAAGCTGATAGAGCGCTCCAATCGCTTTTCGACGGTACGGGCGAAGGCAACGACTTTCTTGGGTGGCTTGACCTTCCCACTTCAATCACTTACAGTTTCCTCGACGACATCAGGGCGACTGCCGAAGCCCTTAGAAAAGACTGCGAATTTGTGGTCTCTGTCGGTATCGGAGGCTCTTATCTCGGCATCAAATCGACCATAGAAGCGCTTCGAGACAGTTTCGACGCTTACAAAGGTCTCGATACTTCCAAGCTCCTCTATGCCGGTAATCAGATCTCCGAAGATTACCTCTATGAACTGCTCGATCTGCTCAGAGGCAAAAAGTTCGGCATCATCAATATCAGCAAAAGTGGTACGACGACGGAGCCCGCCATCGCTTTCCGCCTCCTCAAAAACCTCCTCGAGGAGCAAGAGGGTAGGGAGTTTGCGAAAGAACACATCGTTGCTATCACTGACTCGAAAAAAGGCGCCCTCCGCACACTCGCCGATAAGGAAGGGTATAAGACATTCGTCATCCCCGATAATGTGGGTGGCCGCTTCACTGTGCTTACGCCCGTTGGTCTTCTGCCCATCGCAGTAGCCGGTCTGGACATCAAACAGCTTGTCCAAGGTGCTCAAGATATGGAAGAGGCCACTTCTCTAAAGGTGTCCCCCGACATCAATCCCTCCCTTCGGTATGCGGTTGCACGCAATGTGCTTTACAGAGAAGGCAAGAAGATAGAGATTTTGGCCAATTTTTCGCCCAAGCTCCAATACGTCGGTGAATGGTTCAAGCAATTATTCGCAGAGAGTGAAGGTAAAGACGGCTTGGCCATCTTCCCCGCGTCCGCAAACTTCACCACCGATTTGCACTCCATCGGTCAGCTCATCCAGCAGGGTGAGCGTAACCTCTTCGAGACAGTCTTGAGCGTGGAAAAAACTTGGCACCAAGTCCTTTTGCCCGAAGACAAAGAGAACCTCGACGGTCTGAACTATCTCTCGGCCAAGAGAATCGACTTCGTCAATAAGCAGGCTGAGACCGGTACGCTTTTGGCTCACGTGGACGGCGGAGTACCCAATATCCGCATCTCTCTTCCCGAGCTCAACGCCTATTACCTCGGGCAGCTTTATTATTTCTTTGAAAAGGCTGTGGGGATCAGTGGTTATCTGCTCGGGGTCAATCCCTTCAATCAGCCCGGTGTGGAGGATTACAAAGGCAATATGTTTGCCCTCCTCGGCAAACCCGGCTATGAAGAAGCGAGCAAGGCGATCCAAAATCGACTCGGTAAGGGTCTTTAATCCTCAAAAAGTCCGATTTGAATGGCTGTAGACAATACTACCTCTCATGGTGACCGACTGATATTCCCCATTTATGGTAGAAATATCCAGGAAATGGTCGAATATTGTGTCACGATTGAAGACCGGGAAGAGCGCCAAAGATGCGCTGAGACGATTGTGCGCAAGATGGAAAACTTCTCCCCTTTGAATAAAGACAGGGAGGATTACCGCCAAGTGCTCTGGGATCACCTCTTTATTATGAGCGGATTCAAGCTCGACGTAGATTTCCCCTATCCGGTCATCAAGGAAGAAGAGTACGGCAAAAAACACTCCGGTCATCTCGATAACGACCACCAGTACCACCCTCAGTTCAGACACTACGGAAGGGCTGTGGAGCGTATGGTCGCCATTGCCGCCGCCCTTCCGGAGGGTGAAGAGCGTTTGGAACTTTCCAAGAAAATCGCGATCCAAATGAAGAAGGACTACCTCAATTGGAACAGTAGGGGTGTCTCTGACTCCAAGATCTTCGCTGAGCTCTATGACCTCTCGAAAGGCAAACTGTATCTCGACGAGTTGATGTTCCACCTCCCGGAGGCTTCGATGCTGATAGAGGGGACTGCAGCCGCTAAGGGGAAAAAGAACACCAATAACAGAGGTAGAAACAAGAGAAAATAAGTACCGTACGCTATGGCTTCCTTTATTATCGAAGGCGGAAAGCACCTCAAGGGGGACATCATCCCGCAAGGTGCGAAAAACGAGGCACTTCAAGTGATTTCGGCGGTTCTTTTGACTTCCGAAAAAGTCACCATCCACAATATCCCGGACATCCTTGACGTCAAGAACCTCATTTCGCTTCTGATGGATCTCGGTGTAAAGGTGACCAAGGAAAACGAGGACACGTACACGTTTCAGGCCGATGATGTGAACCTCGATTTTGCTTATTCGCCCTCTTTTTTGGAAAAGGGTCGTAAGCTCCGGGGATCTGTCCTCCTCCATCACCAAGCCGGGAGGCGACAAGATCGGCCGCAGGAGGCTCGACACCCATTTTATAGGGTTTATGGATCTCGGAGCGCGGTTCCACAACGACCCCGAGAGAGAACTCTTTACCATCGAGTCTCCCGGCGGACTGAGAGGGTGCTATATGCTTCTCGGCGAGGCCTCTGTGACCGGTACCGCAAATATAATTATGGCGGCAGTCCTTGCCACCGGCACCACGACCATATACAATGCCGCGTGCGAGCCCTACATCCAGCAACTCTGCAAGCTCCTGGTGAAAATGGGTGCGAGGATCAGCGGTATCGGTAGCAACCTGCTTACGATCGAAGGGGTGGACAGTCTCGGTTCTGCCGAGCATACGATTCTTCCGGATATGATCGAAGTGGGGAGCTTCATCGGTATGGCAGCCGTGACGCAGTCCGAGATGACCATCAAAAACGCCTTTGTCAAAGAACTCGGCATCATTCCGTCCACATTCCGAAAGCTCGGTATCACGCTCGAAGAGAGGGGTGAGGATCTCTACATCCCTGCGCAGGAACACTACGAGATCGAGAACTTTATGGACGGCTCCATACTCACTATCTCAGATGCACCTTGGCCGGGACTCACTCCTGACCTCATCAGTGTCCTACTCGTGACGGCAACCCAAGCAGAGGGCAGTGTACTCATCCATCAGAAGATGTTTGAGTCCCGTCTCTTTTTCGTGGACAAGCTCATCGACATCGGTGCCCAAATCATTCTCTGTGATCCCCACCGCGCTACCGTGATCGGGCTTAACCATAGGTTTAAGTTCCGTCCTGCCGTGATGGAGTCGCCCGATATCCGTGCCGGCATCGCGCTTCTTATCGCCGCTATGTCTGCCGGTGGGACTTCCCGTATCAATAACATCGAACAGATAGACCGCGGCTATCAAAATATAGAAGGACGGCTCAATGCCATAGGCGCGTCCATCTCCAGGGTAGACTAAAAGAATGTACGACATTCCCAAACTATTCCCGTATGGGTTCATCCGCAAGATTCACGGCCACAAGGGCGAAGTAATTATTGAGCTTGAGGACGGGAATCTCTTCGACCTCGACCCCGATTTTCTGTTCGTCGAAATCGAGGGGATCCGGGTTCCGTTTGCCGTGGAGTCCCTCAGGGGAAGTCTGGAGAGACTGATCTGCAAGTTTGAGCAAGTCTCTACGGAAGAAGAGAGCGACCGGCTCAGGGGTGCGAGGCTCTTCATTCCCGAGGAAAGCCTTACGGAGACGGAAGATGCGGACGGTGGGGAGAATATGGACATCATAGGCCTCAAGGTGATTCATCCCAAGTCCGGTCTTCTTGGCGAGATCGTGGATATTGACGACTCCACAGAGAATGAACTTTTGCTCGTCAAGATGGATTCTGATGGTCGTGAGGTACTTCTGCCCTTTGTCTCCGAATGGGTTCAATTTGTGGACGAGAAAAAAGGGGAACTCTTCTACGACTATCCCGAAGGGCTCACGGAGATGTGACCGGGATTAATGGAGTGTAAAAAGTCCGGTACGTACCGAGCGTTTCTTTTCGACCGTACCGACGTGTGAAGATAGGTCTGTGTCTCGCTTCCTTGAGATACAGACCTATTTTTGTGCGCCGACCTGTGCAAAAAATTGGGGTAGAAAGGAGGAACAGGGTGGGCGCATTCTGTG
Source organism: Bacteroidales bacterium (assembly GCA_004555765.1). Taxonomy (GTDB): domain Bacteria; phylum Bacteroidota; class Bacteroidia; order Bacteroidales; family Porphyromonadaceae; genus Porphyromonas_A. Next base: position 29,459 of record SFHG01000040.1, on the reverse strand, counting down.
CAAAAGATTGGAAAAGGAGGGGCTTAGGGTTGTAGCTTGTGCAAGGGTCGGAAAATAGAAGGTACAGGGCGTGCCCTGTGCAACGGTTGTCTTGTCCTAAAAAGGTCGACAAGGGATCCATCCCCCGGTACATCAAAATAGGAGTTAGCCCGGATATGCGTTTGTGGAATTGAAATTTTTGTGGTAACTTTGCACCACGTCAGAAGAGAAATAGGCGTGATTGTTTGCGGAAGTAGCTCAGTTGGTAGAGCACAACCTTGCCAAGGTTGGGGTCGCGGGTTCGAGTCCCGTCTTCCGCTCTTTTTTGTACCTTACGCTAAAGAAGAGATATGAAGCCCGGATGGTGGAATGGTAGACACGAAGGACTTAAACTCCTTTGACCCGAATACGGTCGTGCGGGTTCAAGTCCCGCTCCGGGTACGAAAAAATAGAGACCGGTAGCCCATTGGCTACCGGTCTCCGTTTTTTTAAATAGGAAAGGGCTCAGTCGCGGAGTGTGGAGGAGAAATCGATACGGTTCTCTATGGAGCGCCCAAGCGTGACCTCATCCGCGTACTCGAGATCGTCGCCCATAGGTACTCCGCGGGCTATTACCGTGATTTTTACATCCAAGTCCCGCAGCAGTCTGTAAATGTAAAAGTTTGTCGTGTCGCCTTCCATCGTCGTGCTGAGTGCGAGAAGAACCTCAGTAATACCCTCCTCTCGGACGCGATCGGGCAGATCACTGAGGAAAAGGTCATTCGGCCCCAGCCCGTCAATGGGCGAGATGAGTCCGCCAAGGACGTGGTAGCGTCCGTGGAAATGCCCCGTGCGCTCTATGGCCATCACATCGCGGATATTCTCCACGATGCAAATAATGGCATCATCGCGTCTCGTATCGCGGCAGATGGGGCATACCGGATCATCACTGATATTGTGGCAGCGCTCGCAGAAGTGGATCTGGTCGACGAAGCTATTCAGGTCATCGGTGAGGTTGTGGGTAAAGCTCTTTTCCTGCTTCAGCAGAAAAAGAGCGAGTCTGAGGGCAGTCTTCCTACCTACTCCGGGTAGTCCCGCAAAGGCATCAACGGCCTTTTGCAAAAGGAGGGAGTAACCTTCGTTCATTTGCCCTGCTCCACATCAAAAGTCTTGCGTCGAAGCACGAAATCGCGACCGAGGTATTTTTCCCGGACGATTTCATTATCTGCAAGTTCTTCGGCAGTTCCTTCAAAAAGCACTTTCCCTTCAAAAAGAAGGTATGCACGGTCGGTGATGGAGAGGGTTTCGTTCACGTTATGGTCCGTGATGAGGATGCCGATATTTTGGGTCTTCAGCTTCGCTACGATCGATTGGATGTCTTGGACGGCGATGGGGTCGACACCCGCAAACGGCTCATCGAGCATAATGAACTTTGGGTCAATCGCGAGGCAGCGCGCGATTTCGGCGCGTCTTCGCTCTCCACCGGAGAGGCGTTCGCCCTCATTCTTGCGCACCTTATGGAGACCAAATTCATCGATGAGCGACTCGAGTTTGGCGTGCTGCTCATCCTTGGAGAGACCTGTCATTTCGAGGACGGAGAGAATATTGTCCTCTACCGTCATTTTCCGGAATATGGACTCCTCTTGCGCCAGATACCCGATCCCCAGACGCGCCCGCTTGTATATAGGCTCGTCCGTAATCTCCCTGTCATCGATGAAGATACGTCCGTGATTAGGCATCACAAGCCCCACCGTCATATAAAATGTAGTGGTCTTCCCCGCTCCGTTGGGACCGAGCAGTCCCACAATTTCTCCCTGAGAGACATCTATGGAGACGTGGTTGACGACGGTACGGCTCTTATATTTCTTCACCAAGTCTTCGGTACGCAACTTCATATCTTTCCTTTCTCACTCATATTTTCAATACATAGGAGACGCTTTGTCCTCCTCAAACTGGTTGAGGACAAAAGTCTTCCCATCCCATTCCCCATAGCTGTAATAGTGAAGCCAATCGCCGAGAATCACGACGCGCGTCTGACGCGTGATCATCAAGTCGAGAAGCAAATGGCGATGTCCGAAGATGAAAAAATCCGGTGCTTCATCACCCAGCTTCTTTGTTTCGCTCTTGGCGAAAAGGGTGAGGTACTCCTCATTCTCGCCCCGATACGGCACAATGGGATAGCGCTCTGTGCCTTTCTTCCTGCTGTGTCTGCTCCACGACTGTGCGAAGCGCACGGTAAGGTCGGGATGTAGGAGACTGTACAGCTTCTGCGCCCATCGTGCGTGAAAGACCTTTCGGAGAAGAAGGTAACTCTTATTCTCTGTCTCAAACTCGTCCCCATGGGCGATAAAAAAGCTTTTGCCCAAGAGCTCCATCCGGGCAGCTTCCCGGTGAAGCGTAAAGCCTATCTCCCGCTCGAGGTACCCGAAGAGCCAGATATCGTGATTGCCGGTGAAGTAATGAATCTCCACGCCCGCATCCGAGAGCTCGGCGAGTGTGCCTAAGAGCCGGACAAAGCCCTGAGGCGCCACCGTCTTGTACTCAAACCAGTAATCGAAAATATCACCAACCAGGATGAGCATAGCGGCATCCTCCCTGATTGACTTCAGCCATCTCACCACTCTACGTTCCCGCTCCATCGGGTCTCCCTGTGAAGGCGACCCGAGGTGCATATCCGAAGCGAAATAGACCTTGCGGCGCGGCGTGTCCGACATTGTGTGAGTGGGTATATCAGAGGAATCCGAGTTCGAGCTTGGCTTCTTCGCTCATCATCTCCTTATTCCACATCGGTTCGAAAGTGAGGTTGACGCGGACGTCACTCACGCCTTTGACGCTCTCCACCTTCATCTGGGTATCTTCGAGGATGAAGTCCGCCATCGGGCAGTGGGGGGCGGTGAGAGTCATCGTGATCTCTACATGTCCCGTGTCGTGATCTACGTCCACGTCGTAGACGAGCCCTAGGTCATAAATATTGACGGGTATCTCCGGGTCGTAGACGGTGCGGAGCATCGCCACTATGTTCTCTTCTATCTCGAGGGGATTGGAGACCCCTGTTTTTGTATCTTGATTGCTCATAAAAGTCGGGTTATTTGGAGGCTTTATCCGGCAAGTTGTTCCCCGGATGAAACATCTTGAAAAAGTGGGCTATTGCCCCTCTTAGGATGAGATCGGGTGCTTTCGGGTCCTCATAATAGGAGACACCGGAGATCTCTATATCGGGTTCGATACCGCTCTCTACGCTTTTCTTTTCCACATTGTAATTGCGGACGGAAGAGTATCGGACGATCCAACCGTTGGGGAGCTCTTGAGACGCAGGAATGCCCCCTCCGCCTCCACTCCGGAGTCCGATGCGGGTCACATTCGGAGCCAAATCTATTTTGGTGAGGAAATCGTTAGTGGCACTGTAACAGCTGCGGTCTTGCAGTACGATCACAGGCTTATCCGTCCACCTCTTGTCCTGATTCTCGTAGGGCGTGACATAGAGTGGGGAGAGGTCGGAGAAGTCGTTATGTCCTGTGCCGGTCTTATGACTCAGGTAGCCGACGAGCGTTTTTTCCTTAAAGAATCTGCTCAGTAGACCGGTGCTGTTACTGAGTGCACCGCCTCCGTTGCCCCTAAGGTCAAGGATAAGACCATCCACATCCGACATATAGCCGAACATCGTGGAGAGGTCTCCGAGCGAGCTTGAGAAACTGCCGTATCTCACATATCCGAAAGAAAGATCCGGATCTGCCTCAAATCCGTATTTCTGATAGGACATTCCTCCGGAATAACGGCGTACTCCGGGCAGTTCCTGCTCTCTGGCGTAGATATTCAGCCCCACCGTGGGGTCACCACGCCAGCCGTTGTACTGAGAAATGTCGAAACTGCTGATGAGGTTGACGTGACCGTCTTTAAGCTCGTTGAGCATTTGCCCCATCAAGTCGAAGAACTCTATATCGGAGTGCTTTCTCTCCTTCAGTTTGGCCAAGTAGGTCTTGTGTACGGCATCCCAATCCACCTCCTTCTCTCCGAAGTAACAGTACCGCTCGTCCATAATTTTCCAGAGTGCTTCAAAGTTGGCCACTTGATCCGTGACCGCCGGTTCTTTGGGTACGCAACCGGAGAAAAAGAGCGTTCCAAAGAGAGCAAAGACAAGCACAAGGGCGTGGATGAAAAAGCTTCTCATAGGTCAGTCGATGGCGTTTCGGATGAAAGATGAACGAATGGCGCGATTTCCGGAGAGTCGGAAGAGGTCAAAAGAGACACCGACGATGCCGAGCAAAGAGCCCTGCCTGTAGGAAAGGTTATTCACTTGCGACGTCCAATACCGGTGTCCCATCCCCACGGTGAGTGTCACGTGACGGATGGGCAAATCCAAGAGCAGATGTTGCTCAATCTCGAACCCGTTATGGAAAGACGCGGGATAAAAAGTTACCCCTGTCACCTTGTCGTTACCTGCCACAAACTCGTAGTAACTCTGTCCGAAAGCGGGGGCAAAGGCGGCATAAATCACCGGTACCCTCAGGGCATACTGCACCCTCATCGGGAAGCGCTCCACAGGCAGACGGTACCGGAGACGTGTCCAAGCATCCAGTCCGAACCCGGCTTTGATATTGGTGACGTTATTCGTGTTATTGAGCTTGAGGTTACCTTGTACTCCGAGTGTTACAAGCGGAGCAAGGTCGAGAGAAAGACCCCGCCACACGAAAGCCCGCCAAGAGGGGCCGAGGCTGAAACGCCCTCCCGTGACGTACATCACGGAGTGGTTGGCCGGATTCTTGGGGAAACCGCCATAGCCCTCCACCTCTTGATAAATATGCCACTTGTCCGATTCCTTATCGAGAGCGTAATCGGTTTGAGCCAAGATGTTGAGCATCAAACCCGTGTGCGTCGTCTCGCTCAAATAGGCATCTGCGACACCGACAGTACCGGTACCAAAGAGAAGTTTGGTATGCGTCGACCGAAGGGGTAATTCACCGTCGTACGGCTCTCCTCCGAACCAATTCTCCACCTTTTGCCAAAAAGAACTTTGCCCGGGAGTTTGAGCAAAAAGCATCTGAGGGATGAGCGCAAGAAGTACTGCGGTGCATCCGGCAAAGAAATTCACTCTGTAATCTTTCACTTGTCTCTGTCGTTTGTCGTGTCCTCCGAGTCGTCGAAAGCAAAACTTTTCCGCCCCGTAGCTTCCTCGATGAGTTTGCGGTTCTCCGCTTCTTCTTCCATACTATTGTCGGTCGATTTCTCGGTCAGACCGAAATTTTCTTTTAGGTCCCCTCCGACCGACTCCGCGGTACGGTCGCCGTTATCTTCTATGTCTGTATCCCCAGAGTCGCCCTCTTCGGATATCTCTTCACCCGGATCAAGCTCTTCGATGTTGCCCACTTCATAGTTGCTGAGGCGCTTGCCTTTTGCGCGGATGCTTTTCACACCGATGAACTCTTCTGCTACAACAATCTGCGGCTCTCTCTGTTCATCGTCGCCCTTGAAGTGTACCTCAAGTCTCGGACGAACTTCGTCAGAGAGGAGGATAAGTTCGTTTTTCTCGGAGAGGGTAAGATTTTCACGCTTGCCGTCTTCATCCGGTGTAAAACGCTTGATATAAGTGTACCCGGACTCTTTGTCGAAGTAAACCGCGGTCCACACTTTCTCGGGCTCAAACTTCTCGATGAGGTAGATATTGCGCTCGAAGTGGTTCGTGTCGCTGTATGACGTGGCATACATCTCCCCGTTGTCGAGGACGACCAGCACACGGTCTTCGCCCTTGAACTCCCCGAGGTATTCGCCCCGGGTGTCGTAATTGAGACGAAAGACATCCCAGTCGAACCACACTTTTCGCCCTCCGAGGGTGCTTCCGCCTTGCTCTTTGAGTGTCACCTTGAAGACGCTGCCTTTGGTCAGGATATTTCCCTTGGAGGTGCGTCCCTTGATGAGTATGTCGGCGAAGTCTTTTTCAAAAACAAGCCTCTTTTGGCTCCTGCCACTGAGCGTTTTTGTGGGTCGGAGGACGACTTTTACGGTTTCGGCTTCGCCATTGGGATTTGCGGAGAAGTACAGCACTTTGGATCCCTCTTTGCCTTGCGTGAGGTCATAGACTCGGTCGCGCTGGGCGGTCTTGACGTCGAAGCGCTTAATGAATGTGTGCCCATTCTTGCCATCCCGATAGATGGCATTGTATATGGTTCGGGCATCGTTTTTGATCCACCTCTGGACGTGAATGATGTTTTTGCCGACGAACGCCTTCTCGGAGACCTTGACGATCTGATAGGAGCCGTCTTCCAAAAAGACGATGATGTCGTCTATGGAGGAAATGTCACTGACGAACTCGTCTTTCTTCAGACTCGTACCAATGAAACCGTCTTTGCGGTTGACGAAGAGTTTCTCATTCTTCATCACCACCTTGGCGGCCTGAATCACGTCGAAGCTCTGTATCTCTGTCCGACGGGGAAAGCGGTCGCCGTAATCGTCAAGGAGGTTGCGGTACCAGTCGATGGCCACACTGCGCACATCCGCAAGTTTCTTGCGGATGCCGTCCATACGATCTTCCAACTGTGCGATGTATAGCTTGCTTTTTTCCTCATTGAACCGCAGGATACGGGCCATCTTAATCTCAAGAAGTACCTTGAGGTCGTCGTCGGTGACGGGACGAATAAGTGTACTGCTCTCGAGAATGTCTGAGAGACGGTGACGGATATGGGCGACGGCATCAGGGAGCGTGCGAGCTTCCTCAAACTCTTTGTCTTTGTAGATGCGTCGGGTGATGAAGAGCTGCTCAAGGGAGGAGGAGAGGTGTTTCTCCTGAAGCTCCCTCAGCTCAAGCTGAAGCTCCTCTCTCAGGTAAACCATCGTCCGCTCGCACCCGTCCCGAAGTACGTCTGAAACGGTAAGGAACTCCGGCCTTTCGTCCCGTATGACGCAACAGTTGGGTGAGATGCTTACTTCGCAATCCGTGACTGCATACAGCGCATCAATCATCTTGTCGGACGAAGTGCCGGGCACGAGGTGTACTTCGATATTTGCGGTAGCGGCCGTTTTGTCCTCTATCTTCTTGATCTTTATTTTTCCGAGATCGTTGGCTTTGAGGATGGACTCGATGACGGAAGTCGTCGTCCTACCGAAAGGTACTTCCGTGATGACGAGTATTTTGGAATCCTTTTTCTCGATCTTTGCCCTGACTTTTACCTGACCGCCTCGCTCCCCGTCATTATAACGCTCCACGTCTATGAGACCGCCGGTGGGGAAGTCGGGGTAGAGGCGAAACTCCTCGCCCTGTAGATATTTGATGCACGCCTCCAAGAGCTCGGAGACGTTATGCGGCAGGATCTTGCTTGACAGCCCCACAGCAATCCCCTCGGCGCCTTGAGCCAAAAGTAACGGGAACTTGACGGGGAGATTGATGGGTTCTTCCGTCGCCCCGTCGTACGAGGGCATATACTCGGTGATTTTGGGACTGAAGAGTACCCTTTTGGCCAAAGGCGTGAGCCGGGCTTCGATGTAACGCGGAGCAGCGGCACCGTCACCTGTAAGGATGTTGCCCCAGTTACCCTGGGTGTCGATCATCAGCTCCTTCTGTCCAAGTTGGACAAGCGCGTCGCCGATAGAGGCATCGCCGTGCGGGTGAAGCTGCATCACTTGACCCACAATGTTGGCCACCTTAATGAGGCGGTCGTCCATTCGGGACATCGTGTAGAGAATGCGGCGCTGCACGGGCTTGAGTCCGTCGGAAATATAGGGGACGGCTCTTTCGAGTATCACGTAAGAGGCATACGACAGGAACCATGAGCGATACATACCGCTGAGGATATATCCGCCACCCGCATCCCTATTTATGGGGTGCGGAGGACGGAGGGAGTCCTCCGTCTCTTCCTCGTATTCCTCCTCAAAGTCCGAGGGGGCTGCTGTGTCGTCTCTTATTTCGTCCTCTTCTTCGTTGTAAGCCATTTCTTGCGGGAAAGGTGGTTGGCACCCCGTAAGCGGATCCGATGTCCTGCATCGAACTTCCGGGAGGTGCTTATTAGCGCAAATTTACCCAGATTTTGGCTCTTTCCCCATACTGTCTTTCAGCCTCCGGGGTGTATGCATCAGAAACTGCGTTGACAAAGAATCGCGGAATAATACTCCTCCTCGGTTTTACAGACACGAGAGTAACCTTGAATTTCTTCCAATGTGTGCACCCCGGTCACAAAGCACTTATTTCAGACTGGAACCCTGTTCTTCTCCCCCACTGAGACTGAGCAGAGAAAAATACTCAAACGGGAGTACTCCGGACACTCGGCAAAAGAAGTGCCGCTTAATGGGCTCAAACCGCCCGGCTGTTTTTGGCCCGTATCTCGCAATCTTCGCGGTACGTGTCTCGTTTCGTTGTCATACAGGCCAAGGAAATCTTCTCGGTACGTACCTCGTCAAGTTTGGACTTTTGACATAGCTTTACGCGCAGAAGTAATCTTGAATGGGTTCTGATGCGTGCGCTTCGCCCAAGCTTCATACGTGACAGGGAGAAGTCCGAAAAGAGACCTTTTCCGGGCTAAGCGGGAATTTTAGAGCGGGAAAAGGTATATTTGCAGTTGGATTTTCCACACAGCGCAAAACTCAGAGAAACGTTACAAGGAAAAATAAACAGGCTGAATGGCTTTCCAATACAGACAAAGTCCCCAAAATACGGCAGAGAAGAGACCGAGAGTAGGATTTGGTGTCATAGCAGGCGCCTTCGTACTCTTTGGGTTCACTCTTCTGTATCTCTATTTTGCATTAGACAGCAAATGGGCCTTCTGGATAATCCTGCCCCCGTGCGTGGTCCTCACAGCTATCACGATCAACTTCTTTCGGATACCGAAGCGCGAGTACACGGGACCCCGGTTTGACGGTCGGGAGGTCTTGGCCTCAGCGGACGGTCGAATCGTGGTCATCGAGGAAGTCTACGAGCCGGAGTGCCTGAAGCGGAACTGCATCATGGTCTCCACGTTTATGAGCGTCACGAACGTACACGCCAATTGGATTCCCATAGAAGGGGAAGTCCTCGGAGTGGCACACCACGACGGTAATTTCCTAAAGGCCTACCTGCCCAAGGCAAGCATCGAAAACGAACACGCCACAGTGCACATCCGGACACTCACGGGCGACGAGATTGTGGTTCGCCAAGTGGCGGGTGCTTTGGCGCAAAGGATCATCACGTGGGTAAAAGCGGGCGAAAAGGTCTCCTTTGATACGCTCATGGGTTTTATCCTCTTCGGCTCGAGAGTAGACCTCTTCCTGCCCCTGGGGTCGGAGATAAAGGTCTCGCTGGATGAGCCGGTACGCGCCAATCAGACGCTGATGGCGGTGCTTCCGGGAGAGAAGAAAGGAAAGGAGGAAGAGGTATGATACGTGCGTTCGTGAAGTTTGTCCCGAATCTGCTCAGTCTGATGAACGCCACTTTTGGTGTACTGGCTATTATGCTCGTCTTAGGCAATATTGGCACCATTCTCTTGCCTATAAGTGTCCTTCTTTTGGGCAGTATCCCGTGCGATATGCTTGACGGCTTTGCCGCTCGGAAGCTCGATGCCAAGTCTCCGATAGGGGTGGACCTGGATTCGCTCGCCGACGTGATCTCCTTTGGTGTGGCTCCTGCGGTTATCCTGGCGACAGCCCTACAAGGTGCGGGTTCCTCTTTCCCGATGATGGCTGTGCTTATCGTCCCCTTCTCGGTGTACCGCCTGGCCAAGTTCAACCACGACACGCGTCAGACGAAGTCTTTCCTCGGCCTCCCCACGCCTGCCAATGCGGTCTACATTTTCGGCTGGTCGGTCTTTTTGACCGAGAATGACAGTCTGAGCAGCTTGGGTCGCTTCATTTTCTACACCGGCAGCGGCGTGGTATCGGACCCGGTGGCGTTTGTGAATATACTCGTCCTCTGTTTCCTCCTCGTAAGCGAAGTGCCGATGTTCGGCATCAAGAGCTTCGGCAGCTGGAAGCCGGTCTATAAAGTCCTTTTGGGCATCTGTCTCGTCTTATCCGGTCTGCTTCTTGCTCTATGGGGGTACAAGGCGTTTATGATCATCGTAGGGGCGTATATCCTCTTCAATCTCTTGGGGACGACGCTTGGCAGACCCGGGAAAAGGGCAGCGGTATGAGAGAGGCAAAGAGGATTCCCATAGAGCAAGCGCCGCATCCGTCGTCATTTATCGGAGACTTTTACGATCTCCTAAGCATCGACGAGCGGGAGAGGCTTTTGATGGGGCTTACGTTTTACGACGTACCAAGAGGTGGTATCATCTACAATAAAGACGAGGGCATTGATTCAATCTACATATTGGTGAAAGGACAAGGAAAGATCGTCCAAAACAGAGAGCGCCCTCAAGTAATGCAGCTGCTGAAAAACGGGGACATCTTCGGCTTCGTCCCCTACTTCACGCACAACAAATACGAGACCGAAGCGACCTGCATCACCGACAGCATCGTGGGCACCTATCCCGTAGCGGACTTCGAGAGGCTCCTCCTGCATAATGCCGAAGCCTCGCTTTATTTCCTTAGGGATGTATCCGACCAGTTTTGGTCACACCATACTCTGCTCATCTCTTTGACACAGAAGCACCTCAGAGGTCGTCTGGCAGACGCGATTAAGTTCATCGAAGCAGAGTACGGGATAGAGGCGGACGGGATGACGCTGAAAGGCAAGTTTTCCCGCAACGACTACTCGGAGCTCTGCGCCATGACCAGCAGCAACGTGACGCGCACCCTCAGAGACCTCGAAGCCGAGGGTATTATAGCACTGAGAGGAAAGGATATTGCGCTACTGAATCGGGATAAGCTCGATCGAGTCAGCCGGATAGGCTAAAGGGAGAAAAGAAGGGGGACATACGATACACACTTTTATGACAAACGAATCAGAACAGACTTTGACTCGTGGGGGTGGGGAGGTAATGTCCCAAAAGGACCTCGGTACTGCCCCGATCGGGAAATTACTCAGATACTACGCACTGCCGTCCATCATTGGCACCACGGTCAACGTCCTCTATAATGTCGTCGACCGAATCTTCATAGCCCAAGGCGTGGGGAGTATCGCACTCTCCGGACTTGCCGCCACGCTGCCCATTATGACCATCCTACAGTCTATGGGTGTCCTCATAGGTGCAGGGGCGGCAGCGCGCATCTCCATATTGATGGGGCAAAAGAAGAACGCGGACGCGGAAGAGCTCCTCGGCAATGCCTTCTTCCTCTCTCTCATCCTCAACGTCGTCTTCATCACATCGGCGATGATCTTTATGAAGCCCCTGCTCCTCAACTTTGGAGCGAGTGCGGCATCTCTGCCCTACGCTATGGAATACCTCTCCGTGGTCGTCCCGGGGAACGTCTTCGCCAATCTTACTTTTTCCTACAACGCCGTGATGCGTGCCACGGGCTATCCGCGGAAGGCGATGTACACGATGCTGATCGGCGCTGTCCTCAACCTCATCCTCGATCCGCTTTTCATCTACGTCTTCCACCTCGGCATCAAGGGTGTGGGTATTGCGACGGTAATCAGTATGTTTGTCGGGATGATCTGGGTGCTGAACCACTTCCTTTCCAAAGGGGCTTATCTCCGCATCCGGCTCAAGAACTTCAAGCTCAAGAAACGTCACGTCCTCGGGATTCTATCCATCGGTGTGGCGCCTTTTCTCGTGCAGATTCTGGCTTCTATGACCACGTTCATCAAGAATACCGCGCTCCAAAAATACGGTGCACTCTCCGAAATCACGCTCCACAATGGGGACCTTGCCGTGGCCTCCTACGGGATCGTCTCCGCCATCGCCATGATGATTCTGATGGTGAGCTTCGGGCTTTCGCACGGGATGCAGCCTATAGTGGGGTACAATTACGGCGCGGGGAATATGGATCGGGTAAAGAAAGCTTTCGGTCTTGCCACCAAGATTAACGTCACTGTCGGCATCATCGGCGCACTGATTGCCGTCCTTGTTCCCGATGTCCTGACGCGCATATTCACAAGTGATCCGGAGTTGATTCACGTGAGTCGTATGGCTATGGGGATCGAGCTTCTGGCGACTTGGAGTGCTTGTTTCCAGGTGACAAGCGTACAATTCTTCCAGAGTATCGGGTTCGCGGGCAAGTCTATTATGATGAGTCTCTCCCGCCAGCTTGTTTTCCTCATACCCTTACTCATCATTCTGCCTTTCTTCTTCGGAATCAAAGGGGTCTGGTACTCCACGCCCATTTCCGACTTTCTCTCCGCCATCCTCAGTGTGATATTCGTGTGGAAGTATTTCAAAGCAGTGGACAAGAAAACCGAAACGGCTTCAGTCGCCTAAGGCACCCCTGTCGTGAGTATCTTCAAGTTCACTCTCCACCTCATCTTCTCGCTCCTTGCTCTTTGGATCACGCACCGGGCGTTTAAGTCTGATCCCAAACTGAGGCGCGTCCTCTCCGGAGTTCTTGTCCTTGAGTTCGTCCTCTTTCTCGTCTGGATTCTTTTGGGTGCGGGTGACGGTCTTTACCTCGCGTTCAATAACTTCTGGGTCGCCACAGCGACTTTCGACGCTCTTTTTGGCATCCTCGCCTTCGGTCTCCTGCTCTTTTACCGAAAAGGGTGGCACGAGTACGCCAACCGGGCTTACGCCGGGGCGCTCATCTTGACGGTCGTATTCGCAGGTATCGGACACCAAAACACCGTGAATCCACGGCTCACAGTTTATGAGGAGAAGCTCACGGAAGGAACGCCCAAAGACTCCTTAAAAATTCTGCTCGTCACAGACCTTCATATCGGCAAAATCATAGGTGCGGAGCATATCGCCCGTCTCCGTAAAATGGCGGTGAAAGAAAAGCCGGATTACCTCGTTTTTGCCGGAGATATGATCGACCGAGAAGTCTCCTACGCCCTTCGTCCTGAGGTATTCGCGGAGATGAAGCGCCTTGTCGCGGAAGCCGTCCCCGAAGGGCAAAAGTCTCGGGACGCTCCTTCGGGATAGCGTGGTCAAACTGCCCGGGGAGAAAGTCTATTTCATCGGTAGAGACAGCGGTATCGGCAACCGTCGGCGTGCCGAAATGAGCGCGCTCCTCTCCCAAGTCCCCGCCGGTGCGCCTGCCGTCATCGTCGCTCACGAGCCCGAAGAGTATGGAGAGCCGGAAGTCACCGACCGCCCGCTTCTCGTCCTACACGGTCACACGCATGCGGGTCAGCACATCCTCTTCAGACCTTTCCTCTACATCAAAGCGCCCCACGCCTACGGCAGAATACCGAAAGGCTCGGCCACGCACATCATCAGCTCCGGCTATGGTGTCTCAACCTCCACGCTCCGCATCGGCACGCAGTCGGAAGCCGTCCTCATCTGCCTCAAATACTGACCCCTAACTGCTTTCATTCGATTACTATATAGCTTTTCCCGGAAAGTCATATAACTTTTGGAAGAAAGTCATATAACTTTTCCCGGAAAGTCATATGACTTTTGGCAGAAAGTCATATAACTTTTGGCAGAAAGTCATATAGCTTTTCGCCGATGGTTCAATAGCCTTACGAAGTGCGTTATATGGGTTTGCGGGTACCGCATACGTGAGTCGCATAAGACTACCCGCATATGCCCCGGGAAGAAAAAAGGTACGGACCAAGGCGATTGCCCCGATCCGTATCTCGTTCCCGTGCCGGTACGTGCAAGCTTTCCGTCCCGGTACGTACCCCGATTACGCTAAAACGCTCCTGCAAAGGTCACGGACTTTTGTTTAAAGTCCAAGACTGATGAAACTGTGTCTATGGGAGGTCGAAGAGGCGGAAGTCATAGGTGCGGAGGTCGGCAGTGAGAAGACGACCGGAGAGATTGCCTTCGAGCCCGAGGATTTGTTTGAGCACTTCAGCGGCCTCAATGGAGCCGATGGTCTGTGCCGTGACTCCAAGAACTTGGGGCGGAGCCTTCTCGCTGTCGTCATCCGGATTCCCAAAGAGGTCACGGTATCGGCTTCTTCCGGGAACGAAAGTAGCCACGTTACCTATCAATCCGGAGACAGACCCGTGAACCATCGGAATCCCGGCTTCTTCTGTAAGGCGGTCCAGCAAAAGCCTTGTGCGGTAATTGTCCACCGCATCCACCGCTATGTCGATGCCCGTGAGGTGCTTTTTTCCCAAATATTCCGAACAGGCTTCGACCCGGCACTCGGGGTAAAAGGCCTTCACCCACGTGCCGGCCTTTTCGGCCTTTGACTTACCGATGTCGGCAACTTGGTAGAGGGTTTGACGATTGAGGTTCGAGGGACTTACCGTATCACAGTCTACGATCCTCAGGTGTCCCACTCCCGCGGCCGCAAGGGCGTGAATGAGGGGGGAGCCGAGACCGCCGGCTCCGACGATGAGGACGTGAGACTGCAAGAGGCGCTTTTGCCCCTCAATGCCCACTTCGGACATCAAGAGCTGTCGGGCAAATCTTTCGGTATCGTTTAGAGCCATTGATCCCAGTCTTTCCAAACCGGCTCGTAGCCCTGCGCCTTGATGGCGGCGATCATCTCTTCGGGGGTGCGGGAGTCGTTTATTTCAAATTGTTCCAGCTCCTTCTGAGGATGCGCGTAGCCTCCGGGTTGGGTGGAACTGCCGGCGGATACGGAGTTGATGCCGAGACGTATCGCCATGTCTCTGAAAGGTGCAGCTTCACGCGTGGAGAGCGTGATGTCCGTGGTTTGGGATAGGATGCGGAAGGCACAGATGAGCTGTACCATACTCTTGTCGTCCACGGGTTCTTTCGGTTCAAAGCCGCCTACTTCGGGGCGCAATCTGGGTAGGGAAATAGAGTAGCGTGTCTCCCAGAAACGTTTCTCGAGGTACTTGAGGTGCAGCGCCGTGCAGTAGGCATCGGCATACCAGTCGTCCAAACCGAGGAGTGCACCAATGCCGATCTTTTTCATCCCGGCCTCGGCGGCACGCTCGGGTGTCTCAAGGCGGAACCGGAAGTCGGACTTCAGACCTCTGGGGTGGTAGGTCTTGTAGTTGGCTTCGTTGTAGGTCTCCTGGTAGACGGAGAGGGAGCTGACGCCGGCGTCCACTACTTTCTTGTAGTCCTCTACGCTCATCGGCTGTACCTCTATGGAGAGCTGGGCGAAGTGGGGACGCAGTTTTCGGATCACTTCGGCATAGTAGTCCGCATCGGCGTGACGGGGCGATTCGCCCGCGACGAGGAGAAGGTGCTGGTATCCGAGCTTTTTGATGGCTTCGATCTCTTCGTCGATTTCCTCCATCGTAAGCTTCTTGCGGATGATCTTATTGAGAAGGCTGAACCCGCAATATACACAGCTGTTTGTGCAGTAACTGGAGAGGTAGAGGGGAATGTAGAGCTGAACCACTTTGCCGAAGCGCTCAATGGAGAGTTTTTGGCAAAGGGTGGCCATCTCGTCAAGGTGGTTGCGCCCCGCAGGCGAGATGAGAGCCGCGAAGTCTTCGATGCCGGGGGTGGGGTTACGGAGCGCCCGAAGTACGTCTTCGTCCGACTTGTTGCGGACGTTTTGACCAATCTCTTTGAAATCGTATTTCTTGAGTTCGTCGTAAAATGTCATGATGTCTCAGTGTCTTTAGTCAAAGAAACCCTGCAGAGGGGAAGTGGCAGAAACGGTTCTGCCAACTACGGGAAGTCCTGAGAGGTATGCTTTTCGGCCGGCTTCGACAGCGAGTCGGAAGGCTTCCGCCATCTTTTCGGGATCTCCCATTTCCATAGCTTCGGCGGCCTGTGAGGGAGCTCCGATTCCGGCATCCACGACGACCGGGACGTTACTTTGCTCGATGATGATCTTTATGAGCTCTTTTGTGGAGAGACCGAGGTTTGTGCCGATGGGTGCACCGAGGGGCATAACGACGGCGGCACCGACTTCTTCAAGTCTTTTGCAGAGGATGGGGTCGGCCTGGATATAGGGCATTACGACGAAACCCTCCTTGACGAGAATCTCTGTCGCCTTGAGCGTCTCGAAAGGATCGGGCAAAAGGTGGCGCTGGTCGGGGTGGATTTCAAGCTTGAGGAGGTTGGTGCCAAGCGCTTCGCGGGCAAGGCGCGCCGCGAAGATGGCTTCCTCAGCGTCTTGTGCCCCACTCGTATTCGGGAGAATCTGCACGCCCGGAGCCGAGATGGCTTCTATGAGGTGGTCGTGAGTCCCGAAAGCCGGATCCACGCGTTTGAGAGCTACGGTGACGAGCTCTGTCCCGGAGGAGATGATGGCTTTGCGGGTGAGGTCATCGGAAGAGAATTTGCCGGTGCCGACAAAAAGGCGGCTGTTAAAGGTTCTGTCGCCTACCTTTAGAATGTCTTGTGTCATGATTATCGATCTATTTGGGATAGGTCTTCCCATTCTGTTACTAATCTTTGGCAATAGTGTGTGATGTCTTTTGCCCGTTCGATGGCTCCGGAGAGCGCGATGCCGAATACCCCCGTGTCCTTTATCTCCCGGATGGCTTCCACGGTGATGCCTCCGATGGCGACAAGAGGGAAAGGCTCGTTTAGATCGAGGCTCTGCTCCCAAATCCGTTGCAGTCCCTTGACCCCGAGCGTCGAGTCGAGGTTCTTTTTTGTCTGAGTGAAACGGTATGGTCCCACTCCGGCGTAATCGGCTCCCGCGGCGTACGCATTTAGAAGCATATCCTCGTCATTGACGGTACTGCCGATGATGAAGCAGTCGCCCAAGATACGGCGCGCCATGGCGGGAGACATATCCGTCTTGCCGAGGTGAACCCCGTCGGCGCCTCCTTTTCTGGCGGCTTCCACGTCATCGTCCATTATAAGGACGGCTCCGTATCGGTCGCAGATGGGGCGGACGGATCGTAGGGCAAGGATGCGCTCTTCTGTCGTCGCGCCCTTCATTCTGAGCTGTACCCATCGAACGCCGCCTTTGAGGACTTTTCGGATGGTCTCTACGGAGAAATTGTTCGTGACATACTGTACCCGAAACTTTTCCTGGAGAGCCTCTCTTTTCCGCGAGTATGGGTCAAAGCGAAGCGCTGAAGCAGAGGAGACGCGATAAGCGTGTACGTATTCCTGGGCTCTTTGGGCTATCGAAAGAGGATTGAAGTGTCCGAGCAGACGCTCACAGAGGACGGCAGAGGAGTATCTGCAACCCGTACCGTGCCGGTCTTCGCCTCCGAAGATCGCTGGGGTAGAAGCTACTCTCTCTCCGTTAAAGAGGACGACGTCGGAGAGGGTGCCGTCCAGTATTTCGCTCTTCTTGAGGACGACGCCGGAGTACCCGGCAACGGTCTCTTCATCAAACCAATACTCGTACTCTTCGGCGTTCGGGGTCACAAAGTCGAGGTCGTCGAGGCACTCCCGGAATAGTTTTTTATCCGGTTCTCGAATGATCGCCTCATTACCTTTGGAGGCGGCGACGATGGGATCCCAGACAATCGGGAATATACCGCAATCGTTGATTGTGTCGAGTATTTTGCGAAGAAGCGTGAGTGATGGAAGCATCCCTATCTTTATGCCCCGAATCTCCGGATGACGAGTCAAAAGGAAACGGACGCTCCTTAGGACAGTCTCTTCCGCGACCGGAGTAAAGCTGCCGAAATGCCCTTCGTCCTGGGTCGTGATGACCGTCGGGACGGTAAAACATCTGAAGCCGTAATTTTCCGCGGTCTCCCTGTCTGCATCTATTCCCGCGCCGCCCGAAGGGTCGTGCCCCGCTATGGAGAGAATGGCGGGCTTAGGGAATGCCTCAAAAGCATGGACCGCTCCCAAAGGATCGTCCCACACCGAACCGATTACTGCCGCGCCACTGTAGCCTTTCTCAAAAAGGCCCATATAATTTTCCGGCATGACTCCTCCCATCGCGAGGACTGGGTAGACCTCAATTTCGGATTTATTCTGAGCCGAAAGAAGCCTGGGGTTGCCCCTGTATCCGCTCTTGGATATGCTGTCAAAGACGGGACTTAGGAGAAAGAGAGAGACCGGGATGGGGACTTTTTGAATCTCTTTTGCGCTGTGACAGCCGACGATGACCCTGTAGTGGAAAAGAGCTTCCTTCTCATCCTCGGTAAGCGCCATAGCTTCCGAAAACTTCAAGTAAAACCCGCCAATGGGGATACCGCCTGCAAGATCCCGTACAGACCAAGGTATGAATATCCGGCTGTGGTACTTGCGGTCGATGCCCATAAGAACTTCAAGGTAATCAATCTTTTCCTTACCCGGCATCCGGAGAATGAAGATCTGCACCCCGGCTCCAAAGAGTCCGTCTATTTGTCCAATCTGACCTATTGTCGGGTCAGTCGGGGATAATATCGCAAGCATGATCCATACCGGTCTTTTGGAGTTGTTTCTTCAGATTGCGGGAGACGCGCATACTGCAGAAATCTTTTCCGCACATACTGCAGAAGTGGGTACGCTTGTAGGCGTCTTCGGGGAGCGTCTCGTCGTGGTATTTGATGGCGGTCTCGGGGTCGAGGGAGAGGTGGAATTGATCCATCCACCGGAACTCATACCGTGCCTTGCTCATCTGGTAGTCTCTCCAGTATGAGGCTGCGTGTCCTTTGGCGAGGTCGGCGGCGTGAGCTGCGAGCTTGTAGGTGATGACCCCTTCGCGCACATCTTCCTTATTGGGCAGTCCGAGGTGTTCCTTACGCGTGACGTAGCAGAGCATACTGGTGCCGTACCATCCGATCATTGCGCCACCGATGGCGCTCGTGATGTGGTCGTATCCGGGGGCGATGTCCGTGGTGAGGGGTCCGAGGGTGTAAAAAGGGGCTTCGTTCGTGTACTCGAGCTCGAGTTCCATATTTTCCTTGATCTTCTGCATGGGGACGTGTCCCGGACCCTCTATGATCACTTGGACGTTCTTTTCGGACGCAATTTTGCCAAGCTCTCCGAGGGCTTTGAGTTCGGCAAACTGTGCCTCATCATTGCTGTCTGCGATGGAACCCGGGCGGAGACCGTCGCCGAGAGAAATAGCGACGTCATACTCGGCACAGATGTCACAGATGTCTGCAAAGTGCTCCCAGAGAAAGCTCTCTCGGTTGTGGTGCATACACCATCCCGCCATAATGGCTCCACCTCTGGAAACGATGCCGGTGAGGCGGTTGAGAGTGAGGCGGACGAAGTCTTTGCGCAGCCCCGCGTGAATCGTAAAGTAATCCACGCCTTGTTGTGCCTGCTCAATGAGTGTATCGCGGTAAATCTCCCAAGTGAGATCCTGCGCTTTGCCGTTGACTTTCTCAAGCGCTTGGTATAGGGGGACGGTGCCGATGGGGACAGGCGAGTTGCGGATGATCCACTCCCGCGTCTCGTGGATATTCTCGCCCGTGGAGAGATCCATCACGGTGTCAGAGCCCCAGCGAATGGCCCACACGGCTTTCTCGACCTCTTCGTTGATGGTCGAGGTAGTGGGGGAGTTGCCGATATTGGCGTTAATCTTGACGAGGAAATTGCGCCCGATGATCATAGGCTCGGACTCGGGGTGGTTGATGTTTGCGGGTAAAATGGCACGCCCTGCGGCGATTTCGTCGCGTACAAATTCGGGTGTGACGAGCTTGGGAAGGTTCGCGCCGAAAGGCTCCCCTTTTTCCGCTTTATATTTACCGAGCACTTCCTCGATCTTCTGGTTTTCGCGGATGGCGACGTATTCCATTTCCGGAGTTACGATGCCGCGGCGTGCATACCCGAGCTGGGTGACGGTGTGTCCTTTCTTGGCGACGAGCGGGGTGGTGTTTTGGTGGGGGAAACGGAGCCCGTCGAGTGCGGAGTCATTGAGACGCTCCTGACCATACTTGCTTGAAAGGGTGGGGAGCTTCTCGGTATCTGCTCTTTCGGCGATCCATTTCTCGCGAATCTTTGGCAGACCCTTCGTGAGATCTACTGTGTACCCGGGGTCGGTGTAGGGACCGGAGGTGTCGTAGACTACGACAGAGCCGTTGGAGACGAGGTTGTTATTTTCGTCCCTTGAGTCTTCAAGCGGTATTTCGCGCATCGCCACCCGGAGATCCGGTCGGGAACCTTGGACGTAGATTTTGTGCGAACCCGGTATCGGTTTGCTCTCTATGGTGAACGTCGTTACTTTATTTTTCATATCGGTAGGGTGGGGGAATGGGGTTTAGCCTCCGCGGACGGCGGAGATGATGGTAATTTTATCGTTCTCTTGGAGTGGCGTCGTCTGCCACTGAGCTCTCGGTATTACTTTCGTACCGACGGCGACGGCGATTTTTTCGGCGGTGATGCCTTTCTCCGTGAGGAGTGTGGCCACGGTTACATCGGGTGCCGCATCCGTTTCGGTGCCATTGAGGACTATCTTCATAGAGGTAGATGCTCTGCTATGCGTTTCGAGGATTAAACCAAAACTTACTATTTCTGAAACGATAGCTTAGGAGCGCGTCGGGGGAAGCAGTGAGAAAACAGCCAATAAAAGCAGCTTGGACTTTTCCGACCTGACCGGAAGCTTTTCTTTTGCGCGTTCCGGTTCCATTCTTTTTCTCCGCCGGCATTACCCGGGTCAAATAGATAAGGGTATGTTCTCAGCCGCCTTGCAGCACCCCTAAGAATGTTTCAAGGGCAAATATACACTTTTCTCTTAAGCTTTGTAGCAGATGACAGGTGATTCACAAAAAAAGAGATACAGACCAAAGTAAAATCTTTGGCCTGTATCTCGTCCTTAAAGCATACGGGCAGAAAAAAGTTTCTTGGTACGTACCTTCTTTCTCTCCTGCCCGTGGTCTCTTCTGTGGCATCTCCGTGCCGGAATGCCCCGCGTGGTCAGACGTTGAAGCGGAAGTGCATAATGTCGCCGTCCCGGACGATGTAGTCTTTGCCTTCCACGTTGAGCTTACCCGCCTCTTTTACCGCAAGCTCTGAGCCGTACTTGATGTAGTCGTCGTATTTGATGACCTCGGCGCGGATGAATCCTTTCTCGAAGTCGGTGTGGATGACACCGGCGCACTTGGGTGCTTTGCTGCCTTTCTTGTAGGTCCAAGCCCGGACTTCCATAGGTCCTGCGGTGAAGAAGGTCTCGAGATTGAGGAGCCGGTAGGCGTGTCGGATGAGACGGTCGACACCACTCTCTTCGAGCCCCAAGGCTTCGAGGAACTCTTTCCGCTCCTCAAACGTGTCAAGCTCTGCGATGTCGGCTTCCGCCTGGGCGGCAAGTACGAGGACTTCGGCGTTTTCGTCCTTAACTGCTTCTCGGACGGCATCCACGTGCTTATTGCCGGAGAGTACGGAGGCTTCGTCCACGTTGCAGACGTAGAGTACGGGCTTGGTGGTGAGGAGGAAGAGGTCGCGTGAGAGGCTCTCTTCTTCGTCGCTCTCGAAGGGGACGGTGCGTGCACTTTTGCCCTGAATGAGCGCGTCGTGGTACCGCTCAAGGAGACCGTAGAGAATCTTGGCCTCTTTTTCGCCACCTTTGGCCTGACGCTCGACTTTCTTCATCCGCGCTTCGACAGTTTCGAGGTCCTTGAACTGAAGCTCCGTGTCAATGACTCCTTTGTCTCTGACGGGGTCGATGGAGCCGTCCACGTGGGTCACGTTGGGGTCGTCGAAGCATCGGAGGACGTGAATGACGGCATCTGTCTCTCTAATGTTTGCGAGGAACTTATTGCCCAGACCCTCGCCCTTGGATGCCCCTTTCACGAGACCGGCGATGTCGACGATTTCGACCGTTGTGGGGACGATTTTCTCGGGGTGGACGAGTTCGGCGAGCTCGGTGAGCCTTTTGTCCGGCACAGAGATTACGCCGAGGTTTGGTTCTATGGTCGCGAAGGGGAAGTTCGCGGCGTAGGCTTTTGCATTAGAGAGGGAGTTGAAAAGCGTGGACTTGCCTACGTTGGGCAGTCCCACGATACCGCATTGGAGGGACATATCGTTTGATTATTGCTGTTTTGAGTCGTTAGGGGTTTGGGCGGGCTTCTGAGCTTCTTTGATGCGCGCCATAAGGTCGATGGGGTGAGAGACCGTCTCGTCACTGAGGGCGTGGTCGATGACTTCTTTGATGTCGGATACGTAGATGAAGTCGAGCCCTTCGAGGTAGACGGGCTTGATTTCCTTGACGTCCCGCTCGTTTTCCTTGCAGAGGATAATTGTCGTGATGCCGGCACGCTTGGCTGCGAGGATCTTCTCCCGGATGCCGCCCACGGGAAGTACTTTGCCCCGAAGCGTTATCTCTCCCGTCATCGCGATATTGGGCTTCACTTTGCGCTGCGTGAAGGTGCTGACAAGTGAGGTGACTATGGTGATGCCGGCGCTGGGTCCGTCTTTGGGGATGGCACCCTCCGGGACGTGGATGTGGACGTTCCAGTAGTCGAAGATCTCCGTGGGTATGTCGTAGAGGTGTGCGTGGCTCTTGAGGTACTCGAGGGCAAGTACGGCGGACTCTTTCATGACGTCTCCGAGATTGCCGGTGATGCTCATCTTGCCGGACTTGGAGGGAGACGGGGCACTCTCGACGAGCAGTATCTCGCCTCCGACGCTTGTCCAAGCCAAGCCGGTGACGACGCCTGCGTACTTATTGCCGTCGTAGCGTTCACGGATGTACTTTTTCTGCCCGAGGTAATGCTCGAGATCCGTCTTGCCGACCTTGATGGGGAAATAGTCCTCTACGTTTTCTTTCTCCATAGCGGCATCTTTGACCGCCTTTCTTATAATCTCATTGATGCGCTTATCGAGCTCACGCACGCCGCTCTCACGGGTGTAAAACTCGATGATCTCGTCTATCGTCGGCTTGGCGATCTTAATGGCACTCGGCTTGAGACCCACCTGCTTGAGCGCTTTGGGTAGAAGGTGGCGTGATGCGATCTCTGTCTTTTCTTCCTGGATGTACCCTGTCACTTCGATCATCTCCATACGGTCACGAAGGGCGTCGGGTATCTCTCCGACGTTATTGGCGGTCGCTATAAACAGCGTCTGCGACAGGTCGTAGTCGAGGTCGAGGTAGTTGTCGTGGAACGTGTTGTTCTGCTCGGGGTCGAGGACTTCGAGGAGTGCGGAGGAGGGGTCGCCTTTGTAGTCGGAACCGAGTTTGTCGACTTCGTCGAGGACGAAGACGGGGTTGGAGCTCCCGGCTTTGAGGAACCCTTTGATGAGGCGACCGGGCATGGCTCCGATGTAGGTACGGCGGTGTCCTCTGATCTCGGCTTCGTCGTGGAGTCCGCCGAGGGAGATGCGCACATACTTGCGTCCCAGGGCCTCTGCTATGCTTCTGCCGAGCGAGGTCTTGCCAACGCCCGGAGGACCGTAGAGACAGAGTATGGGCGCGTGCATATTGCCCTTGAGTTTGAGGACGGAGAGGTGTTCGAGGATGCGCTCTTTGACCTTCTCGAGTCCGAAGTGGTCTTTGTCCAAGACGGCTTTCGCTTTGTTGATGTCGAAAGAATCCTCCGTGTACTCGTTCCACGGCAGGTCCAAGAGTGTCTCGAGGTATTGGATCTGTATGGAGTAGTCGGGGCTCTGGGAGGGCATACGCTGGAGTTTCTTGACCTCTTTCTCAAAGCTGTCCTGCACTTCGGCGCTCCATTTCTTCTTCGAGGCGCGTTCGAGGAGCTCTGCGGAGTCGTCGTCTGCGGAGTCGTTGATTTCCTTTTTGATCATCCGCATCTGTTGCTGCAGGAAGTACTCTTTCTGCTGCTTGTCCATCTCGTAGTGTGTTCTCTCGAGGATGTCTTTGCGGAGCTCTTCTTGGAGTTTGATTTTATTGAGCAGCTTGTGGACTTGAAATCCCCTCTGCTTGTAGTTCGTGTCGAGCAAAAGTCCGAGCTTGTCTTCCACCGTGTCGGGGAAGTTGTTGGAGGCGAAGTTCACAATCGTCTCCGTGCTCTTCAGGGACTGAAGCGATTCTATGAAGGGGGTCGGAGCATCCCCGCGCATTCGGAGGATTTCCACCATTGTCTCGAGAATGGAAGAGCCGAGCTCGCGGTACTCTTCGTCGCTTTTGCGGGGCTTGGTTTCGGGGACTTCCTCGAAATAGGCCCGCATAAAGGGGTCGTGCTGTGTGAGGCGTCCGAGTTTGATGAGCCGTTTGCCCTGGAGGATGATTGTGGTGAGCTCGTCATCGATCTGCATGATGCGGACGACTTCGGCCACCGTCCCTGTCTCCACGAGGTCTTTCGGGGCGGGGTCTTCAATGTCCGCATCTCTTTGGGCGACCACGAGGACGTGCTTATTCGGGGCTTCCTCTATGTAGGAAAGGAGACGGTGCGTCTTTTCTCTCCCGATAAGGACCGGTATGGCGACTCTCGGGAAGAGTACATTGTCCCTAAGGGTGAGGATGGGGAGTGTCTTGGGAAGCGTGCCGAAATTAATCAGCCCGCTCATAATCCCCTCGTCGTCCGGTAAGATCATGGGAAGTCTCTTTCGGAGCAAATTATCGTTGTCGGGGAAATCTATTTCGTCGTCCATATAATATAATAAACAGGTATCGTTTTGGGTGCGGGGCGAATGCCGGGCGCACGATTTGGTAGTTCAATCTTACTAAGTCAGGTATGGCAAATGCCGTGCCATCTCCGATTGCAAAGGTACCGCTTTTCGGTTAGATGATTGAGATCGGGTGCTTCCGGCAAATAGGTCGAGTGTTTTCGGAGAATAGGTCGACCTTTTCGACCGAAAAGGCCCGGGGGGTTTCCGGCGAAAGGGTCGAGGGTTTCCGGCGAAAGGGTCGAGGGTTTCCGGCGAAAGGGTCGAGGGTTTCCGGCGAATAGGTCGACATATTTCGGCAAATAGGTCGACATATTCGGGCAAATAGGTCGACATATTCGGGCAAATAGGTCGACCTATTCAGACAGACGGGTCGACCTGTTCTTGGAGATTAGTCGACTGTTTTGAAAAATTAGTCGACTAATTCTTGGAAATTAGTCGACTAATTCGAGCGGATTAGTCGACTGTTTTCAGCCGGTATGTCGGGAATCTTTTGCGGAGCAATAAGCGCCCGGGTTTTGAACATGGGTTAAACCTTTTCCCGTTTTCGGTATCAAAAAGGGGTCTCGGACGCTATGGATAGCGATCGAACCCTACCGACTAAAATAAAGAATACAAAGGAATTTGATCCAATCTCTCCCCTCTCAACACTTATGCACTCGCGCGATTTACTCCACAAAGCTTTACTTTCGATACTCTTATTCTGGACGAGTGCCCTCTTTTTGAAGGCGCAAACCCACTCCGGTTCCCTGACCGGCCGGATCTATGACGGGGAGCAAAAGGAATGGATGATCGCCGCCGGCGTCAAGCTCCTTCAGCCAAAAGACTCTGTCCTCGTCAAAGGGTCACTCTCCGACACGAACGGCCGTTTCAAGCTCTCGGCAATCAAGCCCGGGACTTACCTCCTCCAAGTCTCCTATGTGGGGTATGCGGACTATTTCACGAAAGTGACCGTCGGCAGCGAAAACAAAAATATGGGAACCATTACCCTCAGCCCCTCCGCCACCGCACTCAAAGAGGTGCAGGTGGTGGGGCAGGCTACTCCCGTGGTGATGAAGACGGATACGGTGCAGTTTAATGCCGATGCGTTTCGCACCCAGCAAAACGCCAATGTCGAGGACTTGCTCCGCAAAATCCCCGGAATGGAGATAGATGACGATGGCAACATCACTTACAACGGCGAATCAATCGAAAGAATAGAGCTCGACGGTAGGGACTTCTTTTCGAGCAATCCCACGATGGCCACCCGAAATCTCCCGTCCAATATGATTAAGAACGTCCAGGTGGTGGACAAAAAGTCGGATCAAGCCCGACTGACCGGCGTGGATGACGGCGAGAGAGTGAAAGTCCTTAACTTGAATGTGAAGGAGGACAAAAAGAAGGGGATCCTCGCAAACCTCACCGCCGGCTATGGCACCCGGAAGCGGTACAATACCCAGGCCAACGTCAATTACTTCAACGGGGACGCAAGGTACACGCTTCTCGGTAACCTCAATAACATCGACGGCGTGCGTCGCGGACGCGGAGACCGGACGACGCGGTCGCTGGGCTTCAACTATGACAATAAGTTTGGAGACAAAGTGCAGATGACGGCTGAGGCCGAATACCACGACAACGACAACTCCACCATCGGGTCGGTAAATACACAGAACTTCCTCGGAGACCAAAATTCAACCTACGAAAACCGGAGCTACAACAACTTCTCCAACCGCAAGTCCGCCGAAGCTATGACCCGCCTCGAGTGGAACCCCTCAGAGCGCACAAGCATTATCGCCCGGCCCTCTTTCGATTGGCGCAGGACGACATCGAATAATCAAGATGATTTCACCACAACGAACGATGCGGGAGAGCTCATCAACAGGGGCAACAGCCGACAATTCGGACAGACGGACGACATAAACGCGGATGTGGAACTGCACTTCAGACACACCTTCAATGACCTTGGGCGGAATATATACGTGCGTGCGGCGGGAAACTACGGGAAAAGCAACGGTTTCGGCATCAAAAACTCACTGACCGACTTCCTCTCCAAGGGGACAAAAGAAGTCATAGACCAGCGTACCACCACCGATGACTCGAACCTGGGCTACGGCGTGCGCGCCTCCTACCTCGAACCCTTTAACAGCACGTGGGCACTCCAACTCAATTACCGCCTTGACGCCCAAAACAGGTACAACAACCAATTCGCGTACAATAAGGACACCTCGGGCGAGTACACCGTCCTCGACACCGATTACTCAAGGGGCTCCACGAATGAGAATATGGTACACCGCTTCGGCTTCCGGGTAAGGTACTCTTTTTTGAAAAAAAGCAATATCTACGCAGGCTTCGAGGCCTCACCGACAATGACCCATACGACGACAAGCAACGGTCTCGAGACGACGTTCGATAAGTCCCGGACGGTCTGGAACTATGCGCCCACATTCACAGTCGACATCCGACCCACCGACACGCTGAGGGTGATGGTGCGCTACAACGGCCGGACTACGCAGCCCTCTATGATGCAGCTCAATAACGTCCCGATCATTAACTCGCCCCTCTCCACCACCGTGGGTAACCCCGACCTCCTTCCCTCTTTCTCCCACAGTCTTCGCGCGAATGTCCAATTTAACCGCCGGGCTCAGAGACAGAGCTTCGGTCTCTTCGGTAACGCAAGCTTCACCAACGATGCCGTCATCTCGAAGAGAACCATCGACAAGTCGACCGGGGCGAGCGTAAACACTTACGAAAACGTAGACGGACTGAGAAACCTGTGGCTCGGCTTCAGTGTCAATACCCCTATCGGAGGGGCGAAGAGTAAGTGGACAAGTTTTACTTTTGGTAACCTCTCCTATAATCGCAGTAAGGCGTATGTCAATGACGCGCTCAATACAGCAGATACCTTCCGCCCCCATCTCGCCCAACGCTTTACCTGGAGCGGAGACAATCTCCAGGCAACGACGGGGGTATTCCTTTCTGTGCAGAGTGCCAAAAACTCCATCTCTACGGAACTGAACCGCACGACCTATGACTACAATATCTTCAACGAACTCGTTTGGACGCTTCCTTTGGATCTCTCCCTCACTTCACGTCTCTCGTATCAAGACGCCTCGGGCTATAACGACGCTTTTAACCGCCGGCTGTGGCTCTGGGATGCCTCTCTGTCGTGGGCTTTCCTCAGCGATAAGAGTGCTTCCCTTGAGCTTAGTGCCTACGACCTTCTCCGTCAGAGAACCACATATACACGTACCATCTCTGCCAATAGCATCGTAGACCAAAACGTGAACGGCATCACGAGCTACTTTATGCTCACTTTTACTTACCGATTCAATAATTTCGGGGGCGGGGCACCGCAGTCCGAAGCCGGACGCAGAGGCCCCGGTGGGTACGGAGGAGGTCGTCGTCCTTTGCGATTCTAAGGCGATACCTATTGTGCCAAAAAGAGCCGAAGTCCTGCAAGTGCAAGACTTCGGCTTTTATTTTATCCGAAAAGTTCCGGAAAGCCGCTTAGAGCTTGTTGTCTGACCCGAGGACGTTCTTGATCTTATGCGCGTAGAGGTCTCTCATGTGGTCGCGAGCCGGTCCGAGGTACTTGCGGGGGTCAAACTCGGCAGGCTTGTCGTGGAAGACTTTGCGGATAGCCGCAGTCATCGCAAGACGGCTGTCGGAGTCGATGTTTATCTTGCATACGGCAGACTTTGCCGCTTTGCGCAACCATTCTTCGGGAATACCGATGGCATCCTTGAGGGCGCCGCCGTATTTGTTGATGGTTTCGACGTCTTCCTGGGGTACGGAAGAGGAGCCGTGAAGGACGATGGGGAAGCCGGGGAGCTTCTTTTCCACTTCTTCGAGGATGTCGAAACGGAGCATCGGAGGAATAAGGTGACCTTCGGCATCGCGGGTGCACTGCTCGGGAGTGAACTTATTGGCGCCGTGAGAAGTGCCGATGGAGATGGCGAGTGAGTCTACGCCGGTCTTGGATACGAAGTCGATGACTTCTTCGGGACGGGTGTACGTGTGGTGTTCGGCGCTGACTTCGTCTTCCACGCCCGCGAGGACTCCAAGCTCACCTTCCACGGTGACGTCATACTGATGGGCATAGTCTACGACCTTCTTGGTGAGTGCCACGTTTTCGTCGTAGGGGAGGTGGGAACCGTCGATCATCACGCTGGAGAAACCCATTTCGATACAACTCCGGACGAGCTCGAAAGAGTCGCCGTGGTCGAGGTGAAGCACGATCTGAGGCTTTTCGAGACCGAGTTCTTTAGCGTAAGCCACTGCACCCTCGGCCATATAGCGGAGGAGTGTTTGGTTGGCGTAGCTTCTTGCGCCTTTGGATACCTGGAGGATGACGGGAGATTTGGTCTCAGCTACGGCTTGGATGATGGCCTGGAGCTGCTCCATATTATTGAAGTTAAAGGCCGGGATCGCATAACCTCCGTCCACGGCTTTCTTGAACATCTCTCTGGTGTTGACCAGTCCGAGATCTTTATAGTTTACCATAATCAATCTGTGTTTTATTGTTATATTTTTAATGGAAAATCGGTTCTCTCGTTTCTTCAGAACAATCGAAACGGCGCGCAAGTTGCGGCGCGTTACGCTTTCCGGGGACAAATATACCACAATATAACCAGTAGTTTGAACAATATTTCGCCGGACTGTGTCACGGATGGCGTTTCGCACCGGATACGGTACCGGAAGGTTTTCTTGGTACGACATAGGATGCGACGAGATACAGACCTAAAATTTCTTTTTGGTCCGGCCGAAACGGACGCGACCTTCCGGCCTGAGACCTTCGCACGGAGGTCTCAGTATGCGGGGGAACTCCGCTTTCCGTGGAGACCTTTGCATTTGAGGTGCTATGCAAAGGTCTTGGTCTGTGTCTCGATTTAGTTGGCAGATGTTTGGGGGAAAGAAATAAAATGAAGCCCCGCGTCTTATAAATTGTATAAGAACACGGGGCTTCGGGGGGAGGGAAGTGGCTCCACCAGGAATTGAACCGGGGACACAAGGATTTTCAGTCCTCTGCTCTACCACTGAGCTATGGAGCCAAGATTAACCTCTTCATTTTGTGAGGAGCAATGCCGTCCGAACTTTGTGTCGTTTCTGTTTCGGAATTGCTCTGCAAAGATACCAAAACTTTTTATGTTACCAAATCATTGAATGGATGCCTGCGAAAAATATTTCCGGGTGATTTGGAAGTGTCCGGTTTCTTACTCCGTTTTTATA
>SFHG01000039.1 GCA_004555765.1 Bacteroidales bacterium | reverse complement strand
GGCAAATAGCTCTTCCACTCGATCCAATGCCTGTGCAGCCTGTCGCTTGCCACTAATCACATACATCAGCCGCATGGTGCATTCGCCAATGAAAGGCGTTACCAAAATGAAAAAGACCAAGTTACTAATCACGCTGCTAACAGGCTCTCCTCTGAATAATAGATAAACAGCAAAAGGAAGCAATATGAAAGCATAGCTATATGAAGCGACAGTGAAAATACTCATTGGTCTTTTGCAGCTAAGAGCATACTTTGTCACCCATTTTGTATAGTCTGTAATGGTCTTGTGAAAGGCGTTAAAGGAGTATATTGATTGTTGGAATGTTTTCACTACGGGCATGCCCCGAACGTACTCAACCGCCTCACTACTCATTCTCTGTAAGTGATCCATATAGATATCCATACTACTGCGGTATTCTTCGCTACGCATCATTGACGATATGGTTGTGATCTGGACAATAATAGGAATAAAGCATAGCAACCCCATCCTCCAATCAAGGGTCAGCATTAGTCCAAAGATAACCAACACGCATGCTATTGCCCCTGAAAGGTCGGCTAATTGGTGGGCACAAAAGTTGTGTATCAGTCCTGCATTATCGTCAATAACACTCTTAAGCTTACCTGTGTCCTGCTTTTCAAAAAAACCTAACGGTAATCTCAGTATTTGAGCCATAGCACCTCCGCGAAGCGTGCGTTCAATGCGAAATGCTGCTATATGCGTAAGCATCAATGCCAGCCAATAGAGTAGCAAATACAGAATGCCACTTCCTACGGCATACCATGCCCACGTATAGATCCGATTGCCGTCCACGCCACCCACATCACCAAGCAGCTCCCTAAGGATAAGCCAGATAAAGACAAATGGCAATAAAGCTATGATGTGTGCCACTGAAGAGCAGGCGACACCGGCATAGGAGAGCCGCTTTCTGCTGCCCATATAGACCCCGAGACGCTTGAGTATGCGTGTTTCTTTTGTATTCATACTTTGTGATGTTCTACAATAAGATTCCAATGAGTGAATATGATGAAAAACAAGATGGACATGCTCCTTCATCGGAATTACTTATGCAAAGGTCTCAAAGATACGTTTCCCCTACAATCCCAAGAACTGGGTATTATGCTGATTTACAAATGGCTACATATCGGTATGTCGTTTCGAGGATTATTGCTGTCCGCTAAAAAATCCCTTTTCCGACTTTTGCCGGACAGCAATAATTAGAGATCTTGAGGACTTTGATCGTGCACTTTGCGAAGACCGGCACAAATCCTATGTGCCGTCTCCATGGTCAACCTAAGAAATACCACTTCCTGAGAATCAAAGAATAGGGTAAGACCGTATGACAAAATAAAATGCGACCAAGGCTTTCGGAACTGTACCCCCAATAGTCCCCAATAGTCCCCAATAGTCCCCAATAATCTCTATGCCTCTTACTCCACAGAGCCACCAACGCTTTTGCAAAGAGAGAGAAAGAAAGAGGGTCCTTCAACACAAAAGTAAAGATTCTCCGTACTCACCCATAGAGGGCTGTCTGTCCCACTCTTCTTTCTTTTTTTGACTTATTCTCCTCTTCGCTTAACTCACGTCAGTACGAAATAGTTGCGAGCCCGAGAAGATGTCGATTAGGCGGAGTGGCACTTTATTTGTATATTTGAAGAGTAGGAAGGTGTGTGTTTCCGCGATATTACGAAAATATGACTCTTCCGGACTTTATATCCATTTTGACTACAACGAGGGTTAAATAGCCCCAAACTGTTTAGATATTTATGATACATTTCCCTATACCCGATTCGCTGAATACGGATCCTTTCGAAAGAGAACTTCTGGGTCTGCAAGAAAATATGTACAGTTTTGCGCTTTCGCTTACGGCGGATCAGACCAAAGCTGAGGACTTGATGCAGGACACGACCCTGAAAGTGCTCGTGAATAAAGAGAAGTATCGCGATGATACCAACTTCAAGGGGTGGGTCTTTACCGTGATGCGGAACCTCTTCATTAACGATTACCACCGCACGGCTCGTACCCGCAACATCTTCGATACGAATGCGGATCTGTCTTATGTGGGGACGGTGGACGAGATGGAGGGGCTACCCTCTCCGGATCAGGAGATGTCGCTCAAGGAGATTAATGCCGCGATTAACAGCCTCACGGATGAATATAAGCTCCCCTTCTCTATGTACGTCTCAGGCTATAAGTACAAAGAGATCGCCGAGACACTCGACCTGCCCATCGGCACGGTGAAGAGCCGCATCTTTTTTGCCCGCAAACGGCTTCAGAGCAACTTGAGAGATTTCCGGTAAAGAGAGCGGGTAAGAAGGCTTGCGTGGCGTGCCGGATAAGGGCTACGGCTATGTCGGTCTGCCTGATATTCCGGGGTTAAACCCGTCCTGTTCTTTAGTATTTTAAAAGAGATGTCCTCCGGTATCGGAGGACATCTCTTTTTTAGTAGCGGCAACTCTCTTTTGCCGCTTATGAGGGTATGGCGACCATTCAGCCACTAACTCTCAAGCTTGTGCCTACTCTCAGTTTCTTTTTGGCACTGATGCCGTTCAGTTTGCAGATCTGAGAAACGGAGACGCCGTTTTTCTTGGCAATCTTGCTGAGGGTATCTCCGCGGCGCACTTTCACCACTTTGATTGTGGAGCCGGCGGGAGTGCTCGAGCGGTGGTCGCTCGCTACGTAGTCGGATTGTCTTGCGCTGCGTTTGTAGGTGCGGCTATTGAAGACATAGTTTTCGCGCACCGGTATGCCGGAGCCGAAGTCTATGATGTTGGCGGGGTTGATGGCGATGCCGAGGAAGCGTGTCTCGAGGTGAAGGTGGGGGCCGGTGGATCTACCGGTACTGCCTCCGAGACCGACGGGGTCTCCCGAGCGGATGACATCACCCTCTTTTACGAGCTGACGGGACATATGTCCATACACGGTCTCAAGACCGTTGGGGTGACGAACCACTACATACTTACCGTAGCCACCTCTGTCGTAATCCACGATGCGCACCTTGCCGTCAAAGCAACTGCGGACGGTGTCGCCCACATGGAGCTGAAGGTCGAGACCATAGTGCATACGTCCGAATCTCGATCGGTATCCGTATTTGCTATTCACCCGACGAACGCCGTCGAGCGGGTAGGTGAAGTTTTTGACGTTGATGGTGTAGTTATTCGGAACGGAGACACGACGACCGGCAAAAGGGTCTACGTGGGAGGTCCAAGAACCTTCGCCATAGAGGTCGGCGGCGGGGTTCATCAAGTCTTCGAGTGAATTAGAGCTATAGCCGACGGATTCATTCATCGCCGAAGCGTAATCCTGAATCTGCTTTTTGTCTGCGGATGATAGGTTCTTGGCAAAAAGCAGTGAGATGTCGGGTACGGCGTCCTTGGGTTCACCGACAGTGGCGGAATCTCCGAGTAAGAGGGTTGAAGGTTTATTTCCCGTCTTCGCAACCTGCGCCTGCACTTGCGAAAATCCAAACAGAGGGGTAACGAAAAATAAGCCCAAACACATCAGAGACGACCGCAGAGTACGAGATGCGTGCATTTGTTTCGTCAGAAAGATGTTTTTGATGGATTATAGATCATAGAATACTTCCCGAGTCAGGCTAAACGGATCAATCCCCCGGTCTCGGTCGTTTTTGCACGCTTTGGTTCCGGGATGAAACACCCATAAGTCCTAACCCTGCCTGCTTACAGGCTTGCAGCGTGCCACTGCACGTCTGCTTCTTTTTTGAAAAGAACCGGCTCTCTCGGTACACCCTGCCAAAACCCTTGTCCTTACTTCTTCGATCCGCCTTCCCGACCCGCTACTGCGAGATGCTCTCTATGGGAGCAATCCCATTCGTCCTGCGGAAAGACGTCAAGAAAAAAGCAAAGCAAGCACCCGGCAAAAGCCACTTCGGATTGTTCCTTTCCGGTTGCAAGATACCTATTTCTTTCTATATTGCGGAAAAACTTTCGCCCAACACGTCGGACTTTATGGTTTTTTGTATTAAAACCCCGGATATGTGCAGCTTTTAATTATCTGCGTCTGCTGATAAAAAGAGGCTGTTGCACGAAAAATCGGCGTAAGCCATTGTGTATATCATTGATTATTAGTACCTTTAGTGTACAATTAAGGGAAGAATATAATATTGATTTATAGAGACAATAGTTATGGGATTCAAGCAAACGAGCAATAATACGCCCTCATTTACTGAGGTGTTTTACCGAATTAAGAAGGTCTAGAGCACGCAATGAGTTTCTAGAGCAAATTGACAAGCTTCATTGATTGGAGACCATTTCAAACACCCATAAATAAAAAGCTAAATTAAGAGAGCTGAAGCGAAAGGCGAACCTACTTATGATGGAGTCCTAATGTTTAAGATCCTTGCTTCTAAAGGCGTGGTATACTTGTTATGAGATAAGTCCTAGAAATCCTCTGTAAATCCTCTGTAAAAGCTCATAGTTGGGGCTTTTGCAGAGGGAAAAATCAAATAGCAAGGCGATTTCTCAAGCCAGACAAGACGAAAATCAGCAAAAAGTCAGCCCAAAATGCCTAAACTCAAATGTGCAACAGTCTCGAAATGGAAAATAAACTTTTCTCCCGGGAATAGAGGTAATACAGGAGTGAAGCGATGCCCTTGAGGACAGAGGAGACCATAATCACAATCCAGAGTGTGGAGAGACCCGGAACCCGGCTCAGGAAGAACCAGGCCGCGGGGATGCGGAGCAGGTTCCCCGTGATACTGATGACAGAGGGTGGAATGGAGCGTTGGAGGCCGTAAAAGAAACCTTGAAAAGTGATCTCGAGCATCATAAAGATTTCGGCAAACGAATTGATGCGGAGGTACCTGCCACCCTCTGCCGCCGCCACCGGATCGGGGACGATGAGGGCGAATATCCCCGTGCCACAGAAGTAGAATAGCGCCGTCACCATCAAGCCGGCGATGACCGAAAAAGTGACCGCAAATCGAAGTCCCCTCCGGATGCGTTCGCTTTTGCCTGCGCCGTAGTTTTGCGCGACAAATGCACTGAGAGCCGTCGAAAACCCCTCTGCCGTGTGAAAACTTACCCCCTCCAGCTGCCCGCCGATGCTCATGGCAGTTACGCCGATGTGACCACCGGCCAAGGAGGCAAAGCGACCGAGTGAGAGATTGATGAGGGAGAAGAGGGCATTCATCAGTGCGACTGCCCCTCCGATCTTGAAGAGCAGAAAGGTCTTTTTGCGTTCCAACTTCAGTGTCAAATAGCGGAATCCCCCCAGCAGCCGGTCTTTGTCCATCCTGATGACCAGAAGTCCGAGACCCGCTATTTGAGACAAAAGAGTGGCGTATGCGGCACCCGCTACACCGAGGTCGAGGACAAAAATGAATATCGGATCCAGGACGATATTGAGTACCACACCGATTGTCGTCATCATAAATGGGACATCCGAGTGTCCTGTGGCGTTGTACACCCCCGTGAGTGCCATGCCAAGGAAGATGAGCGGCACCCCGAAAGCCGCGATGCGGAGGTAAGAGATTCCGTAGCCCGATATCTCGGGAGCCATCTTGTAGAACCCGATTAGGGTAGGGGCGGTCAGCCAATACACAGCCATCACAAATATCCCCATCAGGGTGGCAAGTGTGACCGTATGTGTCGCGTATCTCTTTGCCGCGTCGCCGTCTTTCTGTCCCAAGGAATAGCCTACCGTAGTCTCGGCGCCTACTTTATTGAAAAGGGAAATCGAATTGGCGAGCCAAATGAAAACGGACGCTGCACTCGTAGCCGCCACTTCTTCGGAGCCTAAGCGACCGAGCCATGCCATATCCACGAAACTGTACATCATCATCACGAACGAAGTGCCGAGGATGGGAAGCGCGAGGCGTACGATGGCGGATGCGATGGGGCCGCGGGTCAGGTCTTTGCTTTCTTTCATTTATGGACGAGGATGATGGTGGGAAGAAACAATATATACAGCACCTCATTGGCTGCGTTGCCTTGGGGCATTTCGGGTATGGTCTCGACAAAAGTACGTCCCTGTCGTACTCAGAGTCCGGAGTACCTTGCTTTTGATGCACTCCGCCAAGACCTTATAAGAAAAATAGTAGGAGGGTAGATTTTCATACCGTGTGGCAGGTGATTTTGGTACGGATCGGGGAGAGTGTCTATGTCCGTGAGATTTTTTGCCCGGGTACGGGTAGAAAAATTATTTTTGGTCTGTACGAGATTTTCGCTCTTCTGTGGCCAGCATACCGCACGCCGCCGAGATGTCTTCGCCCCGTGACCGCCTCACTGTAGTACGGAGACCGTGCGCGGTGAGGTATTCGGCGAATCGATCGACTTGATCAGGGCGGGACGAAGGCAGGTTCACTCCCGGAATGGCGTGGTACCGGATGAGATTTACGCGGGTATCGAGTGGTGAGAGCAGCCCGAGGAGTGCATCCGCGTGGGCTTTGGTGTCATTCAGACCACCAAAGACGATGTACTCGAAGGACAGTCTCCTCTGACCGGAGAAATCGGTGCCTTTGAGATTGTCGATGACCTCCTTTATGGGGAACGCTTTCTCCACGGGCATCAAGGCAAGACGCTCGCGGGGAATGGCGTTGTGGATGCTGACGGCAAGATGGGCAGACTGTTCGCGAAGGAATTTCAGGAGCCCTTTTTTCGGCCCCACGGTGCTGACGGTGATCCGCTTGGGGCTCCACGCCAGTCCCCACGGGGCGGTCAGGATCTCTATGGTGCGGGCAATCGTGTCGTAATTGTCGAGCGGCTCCCCCATACCCATAAAGACGATATTGGTGAGACGGTCGAAGTGTGGGGCTGAGAGGATCTGATTGAGGACATCAGCAGGGGTGAGCTGGGAGAGGAACCCCATCTTACCCGTGGCGCAGAAGAGGCAATTCATCTTACACCCGACTTGGGAGGAGACACAGAGCGTGGCTCTGTCTTCCTCCGGGATGTATACGGTTTCGAAGAATAGTCCGTCCTCAAGTAGTGGGCGGAAAAGGTACTTCTCGGTACCGTCGACCGAGGTTTGTCCGGCTATTTTCTCGGAGCGCCCGATGCGGAATTTTTCGTCCAGTCTGTCTCGAAACGTTTTCGGGAGGTTGGTCATTTCCCCAAACGAAGAGGCGCGTTTCGGGTAGAGCCATTCTGTGAGCTGTTTGGCACGGTATTTCGGTTCTCCGAGCTCGAGGACAAGCTCCGCCAGTTCGTCCGGAGTACGTCCCAAGAGGATTGGTTTGTCTGACATTATTCGGTCACTTCTGTCATTTTGGTGAAATTGTACCACAGGAAACCCCGCGCGCGATAATAGCCCATGCGGCGAAGGCTCCCTAAGTAAAGCCCGATTTGACGCGAATGGGCGGCTTCCTCTGCTCCAAACTTGTAGTCGAGGACGAGGGCTGTGCGGGTGGCTGGATTGAGCATCAGGCGATCCGTGCGCAGGGTGCGTCCGGCTTCGGGCGAGTACATCGAGTGCTCTTTGAGCGTGATCCAGCCGTCTCGTGGCGTAAAGAAGAAATGGGCAGGCGTGTCGGGGACTGAGACCGAAGTCCTGAAAGCACTGATTTCGGCTTCAAACACCTCTTTTCGGCCTCCGAGAACCTTGTCGAAATCGTCCGGTGTATCGACCCGCTCCATAAGTGCATGCAGCTCCTCTCCGCGTTCGATGCGGGAGGAGGTGAAGCGCTTTTTGCGCATCACGAGACCGTCGTACTTCGGGGTGGCGGAGAGGACAGAGATGAGTTCATCTTCCCGCCCCTCTTCGGAGGCCGCGGCAGGCTGCTCTTCGCCCAACCGGTACGGCAGGTCTTCCTTGCAGATGTCGAAACCCGCAAAGCGGCGTAAGCTGCCAGCGATGATGCGCCCCGTGCCGACGAGTTTTTTTTGCTTGTCAGCTTTCTTCTTTTGCTTTTGTCCTTCCGACTCTTCCCCTTTTTCCTCTTTTTTCTCAGCTTTGCCCACGTACACGTACAGCCGCTCGGAGGGACGGGTGAACGCCACGTAGAGGAGATTGAGGCTGTCCATATACGTGGCTTCAAGCTCTTCGGAGAGGGACTTGAGGAAAATCGAATTGGTGTTCTTTTTCGTCGGAGCGCTGTGGTAGTAAAAGTAGTCCGGATCGGACGGGTAGGCGAGGCGCTCTGCGTCCTGTACGGGAAGAGTCCGAACCTCATCCTTTCGCTCGTCTTCGGCATCCCGCCGGATGTCGTAGAGCTTGGTGCACTCTTTTCCGGAAGCGGTGGGGACGATGTCCCAATCGGCATACGGGAGGATCACGACAGGGAACTCCAGCCCTTTCACGGTATGAATCGTGTGGAGCCGGATGGCGTTCACGGAGGAGGTGCTCATCTCGATGTAGAGACTGTCTTTTTGGGACTGCCACCATTCGTCAAACCGACCGTATGTGGACGGGTACCTGCCGGTGAAGTCGAACAGTTTGTCCAGGAACGCATTCACGTAGACCATCTCCTCCGTCGGAATGGGTCTGACGGTCGAGATGACTTCTATCGAGGCGTTCACTAATTCGTACAGGGAGAGACCGGCCAAACTGAGCGTGACGAGCTGCTCACGCAACTCCGTACAAAGCTCGTTTTTTCGCTCCGGAGGTTCCCCCTCGGTGTAGGGGACGAGATTGAAAAGCGTCACCTCGAAGAGATCCTCGGCGGAGCGGACGGCAGGATTGGCCAAGAAGTGCAGAAAGGACGTGAGAAACTGTACCGTAAACGCATTCCCGATGAGAAGCGCGGAGCTGGAGATGAAGCGAAACTTGTCCCTCTCTGCCTCCCCGACTTCGCTCGAGATGCGGTTGAGCAGATCGGCTATCTGTGCGGCTTCTTTTTTCTTCCGTACGAGTATGGCGATGTCGCCGGGCTTATAGCCGTCCCCGATGAGGCTTGTGATGAGTTCTTTCAGATCCTCCTGCCCGAAATCTTTGTTTCTTACGGAGACGAATCCTCCGCTCTTGGTGCTGCCTTCGGGCTGGTATTGGCATACATTGTCCGGCTCGTAGATCGCTTTATGGGACGGGCTGAAGCCGAGTTTTTTGACTTCCTCGGGGTAAATCTCCTCCTTCAGCTTGCCATTTTCGTCTCTGTTTTCCTCATCAATGAACGCGTCAAAGTCGTAGATGCCGGAGAAAAAAGCGTTGTTGAAGTCGACGATGACCTTGAGGCTGCGGTAGTTTTTGTCGAGCTTCTCGATGTTTTCGGG
Organism: Bacteroidales bacterium; assembly: GCA_004555765.1. Classification (GTDB taxonomy): domain Bacteria; phylum Bacteroidota; class Bacteroidia; order Bacteroidales; family Porphyromonadaceae; genus Porphyromonas_A. The sequence goes on along the minus strand of SFHG01000039.1, from coordinate 9,868 downwards.
ACCCTTGGCGGCAGGCAATTTTTCGCCGAGCAATTCGCTGTCCCCTCCTCGGAAGCGGTAGATGCTCTGCTTGACGTCGCCGACGATGTAATTTCGATGCCCGTTCGCAAGAGACTCGACCAAGAGGGGCAGAAAATTGGTCCACTGCGTGGCGTTGGTATCTTGGAATTCGTCGATGAGGTAGTGTTCGATGCGGGTGCCGACCTTATCGTAAATGAAGGGCGTGTCCGTCCCTTTGATGATGTCTGCAAGGAGCTCGTTGACTTCTCTGATGAGTACGATGCCGTTGTCACTCTGGAAGTCGTCGATTTTTTTGCGGAACTTGACAAGGACTGGAATCCATCTCAGGTACTTGCCCATCACCAAAGCAGAGCGGTAATGGCACCGGAGTTTGTCGTCTTTTGCCATTCGTACAAACTTATCCAGCGTCTCCCTAAGCGGCTTGTTTATCTCTTCGAGTACCGAGGCATATTTCTTCTGATTGCGCTGACTGACCCAGCCAAGGGGATCACTCTCTGTGGCTTCGAGACAGGGTTCTATATAGCCCGCTATGAGTTTCTCGGGCTCCTTGAACCACTTTTCCAAGAAATCTTTATCCGAGGCGTTGAGCGTGTTGTACTGATAATTGAGACACCCATTAAAGCTCTCCTTGAGTGGAAAGGAGTAGGGCGGTTCTTTTATGCCGTTGAGAAAGTCGAGCGCGTCCTTGCGCACCGATAGTATATGCTCTTCTATGGCTCTGCGGATGTCGTTCAACTGCTGTGCCGCCTTGGATACCTTTTCGTGATCGAGGTACGCCCAATCTTTCTGCATCACATCGGGGCTGAGGGGGTCTTCGATGAAGTCCGACATTATTTTTGCCAGGTCTTTCTGAAGCTTTACTCTTTCGTCATCTTCTGCGTGGGCATCGTAGAGTGTCTTGAGTGCATCTTCGAGCTGCCGGTCGTCGGATGCACCCATATCTCGGAGCATTTCGTCCAAGGAAAGCGCCACGACGGTATCTTTGTCGATTTCCACTTCGAAGCCGGAGTGCAACCGGTCTATTTCGAGGATAAAGCTTCGCACGACTTCTTGGAAGAAAGAGTCTATGGTCTGCACTCTGAAGTAGGAGTAGTCCTCAAGAATAGCCAGGAGGGCAACCGAGGCGTAGTCTCTGAGTTTCTTTTTCTTCCCGGGATCCGTCACGGCACCTTCGCCCCACAGTGTGGCAAGGAGCGGACACTCCATATCGCTTGTGCCACGGGTCAGATCGTAGAGTTTGCCGAGGATGCGTTCCCGAAGCTCGACAGTCGCTTTATTCGTAAACGTGACTACGAGGATGGCGTTGTACTTGACCGTATTCTCGTCCCTCATCCCTTCAAAAAGAAGGGTGAGGTACTCCAAGGTCAGGCGGTAGGTCTTGCCCGATCCTGCCGATGCTTGGTATACGATGAGGTTGTCTAAGGCGTCATTCATCTCCGGATTTTTGTCTTACGGTAGCCCCATTCGATGAGGAGTGATCCCACTTGATCGACCAGGTCACCTTGGATGATGATTTCGCCCTCTTTGGCGCTTCCGCCCGTGCCGAGTGCTTCTTTGATCTTCTTCCCCAGAGCCCGGAGGTCGTTGTCCTTGCCCTCAAATCCTTCGATGAGGGTGACTACTTTGCCTCTGCGACGTGCCGTGTCCCTCCTTACCACGAGATTTTGCGCTTCGGGAGCCAAAGTCTCGGCACTTCCCAACGACTCTTTCAGCAGGTCGGAGAAGTAGCTCCTGTTGGTGGAGAATACGAGCCCTCCGCCTTCGTTTCTCTTGCTCATTTCTTATCTCCGGATAGGATGGACTTGTACTCTGCGGGGGTGGAAAGGATGCGCACGGCTTCTTCTATGGAGCGGTCGCTCTCGAGGTTCACTGCAAACTGCCCCTCCATCCCGAAGTAATACACGGCAAGGGCTGCTCTAAGGAGGCTCTTAATCTGCTCTTTGTCCTTCTGTACGTCTTTGCGGAGGTCGGGGGTCAGCTCTTTTTGGAGCGCCTCAAAGGCCGCCTTGCTTCGCTCTTCGTAGCCTTCAAAGTCTGCGAGTTCTTTCAGCTGCTCCAGTGCCTTGAGACTCATCTTCCCGTACTCGAACTTGCGGTCTTCGAGAAACTTCAGGAAGGCATCAAACTCCTCGTCCGTGATATTGATCTCCTTAAGGGAAGCGGGCTTGGGCTTGTCCTTGGCCAAAAGACGGGCGTACATAAAGATTTCGCCCTCGCCGAGCATCGAGTAAACGGGTGCGGAAAGCACTTCGTCCTTTACTTCACGGTCGGGACGGATCCCGCCCCCGTCCCGTACCGGGCGACCGTTTTTGGTATGGTACACTTTCGTGAGACTGTCGGGCACGGCCCCCACGGAGCCGTCGGGATTGCGGTGGCTGTAGTCCAATTGCTGGATCGAGCGTCCGCTGGGGATGTAGTAGCGTGAGATGGTGACTTTGAGGAGCCCGTCGTAGGAGACGGGACGGGTCGTCTGCACGAGTCCTTTCCCGAAGCTCTTCGAGCCCACGAGGACGGCGCGGTCGAGGTCTTGGAGGGTACCGCTGAGGATTTCGCTCGCCGAAGCGCTGCCTCCGTTGATGAGTACGGCGAGGGGCAGTGTGGTGGAAACGGGCTCTCTCGTCGTCTTGTAGCTCTGGGTCGTCTGAGGCAGTTTGCCCTTCGTCGTCAGCACCTCCGTCCCTTTCGGCAAAAACATCCCGAGTATGTCGATGGCTCCGTCGAGCACGCCTCCTCCGTTGCTCCGGAGGTCGAGGATGAGGCTCTTGAGGGGGCCGTCTTTCGTGAGCTCTTGGTATGCACGGCGTACGTCGTCCGCGCTCTTTGAGGTGAAAGAACTGAGCCGGATGAACCCGATACGGTCACCGAAGATACCCCGATAAACCACCTGGTCTACCGTTACGTTTCCTCTCGTGATGATGAATGTGCGGGTGTCCGACTCGCCGTTACGCCTGATTTTTACGTTCACTTGGGTGCCGACGGGGCCTTTGAGCGTATTACTGATCTTGGCAGCTGTGGAGGGGATCATATCTTTGCCGTCCACTTCGAGGAACGCATCTCCCGGGAGAAGACCCGCTTTTTCCGCAGGCGACCCCGGCATCGGGTAGGAGACATAGACGATGGAGTCGACCTGTTGGATATAGGCGCCGATGCCGGCGTACTCCCCTGTGGTCATAAAGTCGAAGTCCTCTTTTTCCACCTCCGGCATATAGTTCGTGTAGGGGTCGAGCCGCGAGAGCATCGCATTGATGCCCAGTGTCGTGATGTTCCTGACGTCCACGGTGTCGACGTAGAGACCGGCGGTGCCGGTAAGTACGTCCCGGAAGATCTGTATGGCGCGGGAAACTTCGAGGGAGGTGTCGGAGTTTTGGGAGATTTGAGCCTCAAGGGTGCCGCAACCGGCTGTGCCGAGCGAAAAAGCGGCGATGAGAGCCAGGATGATTTTTTTCATCTTAAATATGCTTGTGATGAATGTGTGTAAGCCGAAAAAATGTGTGAGGTGCCTCTTCGGGAGGTACCCACTCTACAAATTTCCCCAAAACCTTTCATCCTGCCAAAATCCAAAATAAAAGGGTTGGTCGTTGTCGTGCGAGAAAGAACAGTCCCGGTCGGTGCAGACGGTATGAAGTGTCAAGTACAGGCGGCTGATTTTTTTTGGTACGTGTCTCGACTTGGTGTGGGTCTGTGCGAAAATTTCTTCCCGGTACGTGTCTCGACTTCTTTTTGGTACGGGTCTTCTTTGAGAAGCGGTTCGTTCTCATTTGGGGAAGACTCCGGAGGGAAGGTGCGGCTTCGGTCTCTTTTGGGTAAATTTGTGACCGAAAACGTTTTTCACAGCACATCCAAGACAAACAAAATAAGACACTACACAAATGGATCAGAGACGGATCACCATCTTGGGGAGCACCGGTTCGATAGGCACGCAGGCTTTGGACATCATCGCACGTCATCCGGAGAAGCTCACCGTCCACGCTCTTGTCTGTGACCGCAATATCGAACTGCTTGAGAAACAGGCTCGCCAATTTCACCCCAAAGTGGTGGTCGTGAATGACGAGACCAGATACAAACCCTTGAAGAAAGCGCTTAGTGACACCTCTGTGGAGGTGCGCTGCGGATCCGAGGAGGTCTCGCTCGTCGCAGGCGAGTATGATGCAGATATGGTTCTGACCGCGATGGTGGGATTCGCCGGGCTTGAGCCGACCATCAGCGCCATAAAGAGCGGACGGATGATCGCACTCGCCAATAAGGAAACCCTCGTGGTGGCGGGCAAATTGATCCGGAGTCTGGCTCGTGAGCACTCGGCTGTCATCCTGCCCGTGGACTCGGAGCACTCGGCGATCTTCCAGTGTATCAACGGTGAGCAGGGACGCAATGCACGGAAAATTTACCTCACTGCATCCGGGGGGGCTTTCGTCGACTGCTCGGAGGACGAGTTGCGGGAAGTAACTCCGGAGATGGCACTTCGCCACCCCGTTTGGAGCATGGGCAAAAAGGTCACCATAGACTCTGCTACGTTGATGAATAAGGGCTTCGAGATGATCGAGGCACACTACCTCTTCGATGTCGCACCCGAGAATATCGATGTCGTCGTACACCGGCAGAGCATCGTTCACTCTATGGTGGGGTTTGGGGACGGTTCCGTAAAGGCACAGCTCGGGTTGCCCGATATGCGCATCCCGATTGCTTACGCACTTCTATTTCCGGAAAGACTGTCCACAGGTGTGGCTCTGCCCGAAGTGGAGGACTTGGCTACCCTTACGTTCGAGAAGCCCAAGAGAAGCCTTTTCCCCTGCCTTGACCTCGCTTACCAAGCTCTCGCAGAGGAGGGTACCGCGACCTGTGCCCTCAACGCGGCCAACGAAGTGGCCGTATCCCGTTTCCTCGGTAAAGAGATACGATTTACCGACATACCCCGTATTATTTCTTCCGTCCTTGACACTCTCCCCGTGCGGAATGCCAAGTCGCTCAAAGTGCTTCGGGCGATAGACGAGGAGGCCCGCAAGGCAGCCCGCATTTGGTCTCCGAAGAACTAACCCTTTCACCCCGCTCTGATGGACATACTCATCCGCATAGGACAGCTCCTGCTGTCCCTTACCATACTGGTTTTTATTCACGAACTGGGACACTTCACGATGGCGCGCCTCTTCAAGATTCGCGTCAATAAGTTCTACCTCTTTTTCGACCCCTGGTTTGCCCTCTTTCGCTATAAGCCCAAGAACAGCGACACGGAGTACGGCATCGGGTGGCTCCCCTTGGGCGGTTATTGCGCCATAGACGGGATGGTGGACGAAACCCTCTCGGACATAGGCGAGGCAAGTGACGCCAAGCCGTGGGAATTTCGCTCCAAACCGGTCTGGCAGCGTCTACTCGTGATGGCGGGCGGCGTGATCTTTAACTTCGTCCTCGCTATGCTGATTTACGGTGCTGTGGCGTACACGTGGGGGACGACACACATCCCGATGCAGAACATCGGCGACAATCTCTCCTATACCAGTGTGGGACACGCCATGGGACTCGTGGACGGCGACCGCCCTTATGCCGTGGACGGGAAAGTCCTCGAAGAGTATGACCCGATGATGATCCAAACCATCGCGGACGGCAAGACGCTCACGGTCGTGCGTCCCCACATCGGAAATGTGGACATCGCCGTACCGGTGGATATGGTGGAGGCCACACTCGCCACGGACTCCGCTTTTATGTACCTCAATGTCCCCGCTGTGGTGGGTGAGGTCCTGCCCGGATCGAATGCCGAGAGGGACGGATTCAGGGAAGGGGATCGAATCCTCGCCCTTGACGGGAATGAAAGGAGGGGGCTTGCCACTCTTCTGCCCGCCATACAGGCATCGCGGGGCGACTCTGTCCTCGTCACCGTACAGACCGCGGGTGGGCAGGTCGTGACACGGTACACCGTGGCGGACAAAGAAAAAGGACTGGGCATCGTCTTCCGTCAGCCCGGAGAAGTCTTCGGAATGGAGACGCGGACGTACGGAATCTTCGAGAGCTTCCCCGCGGGTATCCGAGAGGCTGTCAAACAGCTCAAAAGCTATGTGGGACAACTGAAATACATCGCTACAAAAGAGGGCGCTTCCAAGCTCGGCGGTCTCGGAACGATCGGGTCACTCTTTTCCCCGATGTGGGATTGGCACTCCTTCTGGATTATGTCCGCTTTCCTCTCCGTCATCCTTGCCGTGATGAACCTCCTGCCTATCCCCGGACTCGACGGCGGTCACATCCTCTTCCTACTTGTCGAGTGGGTGATGGGACGACCGCTACCCATCAAGTGGCAGACCCGCATCCAGATTGCGGGAATGCTCTTCCTCCTTGCCCTGATGCTTTACGCCAATATAATGGACGTATTCCGCTTCCTATTCTGACCCCTCACGGGGTACGGACCGAGACGAAAGTCTTGGTCTGTGTCTCGCTCCTTTTTCGCACCGTACCACGCACTTTCGTAGGTACGGGCAAAATTTCCGACAGTGATCGCACCTATGACCAAAGGCAGGCTTATGCCGCACGCGGACTCCGATAAGTCCAACTTTCCCCCCGATATCGAAGAGAGGCTCGGCTTTACGTCCATAAGGGCGGAGCTGGTGGCTTTTTGTGAAAACGAGGTCGGTAGGTACTTTGCCGGGCGGGTGGCCTTTATGCCGCCGTCCCGGGCACTGAGATCCGAGCTTGATATGCTCGGGGAGATGATGAGGTTGAGAGTCAGTGCCGATCTGCCGTCTTTCGCATTCCCGCCCATACGGGAGCACATCAAAGGTCTTGCCCCTCAGGGAAGCACCCTTTCCGTCGAAGGGGCTGTGGCGGTGAAAAAGCTTCTCGGGATCGCCGGATCGGTTCAAGGTCTCCCGCTTCCCGAAGAGATGCCCCTGCTCTCCAAAATCATCGACGGGATGGACAGCCTTCCTCCCATTCGCCGGCTTTTGGACAGCCTCATAGGTGATGACGGCGAGATAAAGGACACCGCATCGGAAACTTTACGCGAGATCCGATCCGAATTGAGAAGCCTTGAGGGGTCGATCGGGCAGACCCTTCAGCGCATCCTCGTCGAAGCCCGTACCCAGGGGTGGGTAGAAAAAGACGCTTCCCCCACTATGCGGGACGGACGACTCCTACTGCCTGTCATCCCATCTGCCAAGCGCAACATCGGCGGCATCGTACACGAGGAGAGTGCATCCGGCCGTACCCTCTTTATGGAGCCGGAGAAGGTCGTCGCCCTCAATAACCGTATCCGCGAGACCAAAAATGAGGAGCAGAGAGAAATTAACCGACTGTTGAGACAGGCGGCCGAAAGGATACGCCCTTTCCTCAACGTCCTCCGTAGCGATACCGTGGCACTCGGCAGGCTTGACCTCCTGCACGCCAAGGCACTTTTGGCTGCTTCCGAAGACGCACTGATTCCGACCCTGTCCGCCGTGGCAGGATCTATGGAGTGGTGGAAAGCCCGTCACCCTATCCTCGAAAGGCATCTCTCCGAGCAGGGCAAAGCCCTCGTACCGCTCGACATCAAGCTCTCGCCCGAAAACCGCATCCTCGTCATCTCGGGTCCCAACGCCGGCGGCAAGTCGGCAACGCTGAAGACCGTGGGTCTGCTGCAGTATATGCTTCAGTGCGGTCTCGCCGTCCCGATGCAAAGTCACAGCGTCTGCACCCTCTTTGACCGAATCCTGCTCGATATAGGCGACCAGCAGTCCCTGGAAGACGACCTGAGTACCTATTCCTCCCATCTTCGGAATATGAAACACTTTGTCCGAAACGTCACGGATCGTACACTCGTTTTGATCGACGAGTTCGGAGGCGGGACAGAGCCGGCCATAGGCGGTGCCATCGCCGAGGCCTTGCTCGACAATTTCCGCCGGTCGGGTACTTACGGCGTCATCACCACCCACTACGGTAACCTCAAAGATTACTCCGAGACCCACGACGGCGTCATCAATGGCGCAATGCTCTTCGACAGGCAGAAAATCAAGCCCCTCTATCAGTTGTACATCGGACAGCCCGGTTCTTCTTTTGCCATAGAAATAGCCCGCTCTATCGGTCTGCCGGGCGAAATCCTCGACTATGCTTCCGGTCTCGTCGGCGAAGACTATATGGCGCAGGACAAGTACCTCCAAGACATTATGAGGGACAAAGCCTACTGGGCATCCAAGCGCGGTGAGATCAAAAGACTCGAGCGGGAACTGGAAGAGAAAAAGAACAAACTCGACGAGCGCCTCTCCAAGATACAGGACAAACGGGACGAAATCATCAGTAAAGCCCACTCCCAAGCCCTCGACATTGTCACCTCTGCCAACGCCGCCGTGGAGAAAACCATCCGCGACATCAAGACCCATGCCGCCGATAAGGAAGAGACCCAAAAAGCTCGTGAAAGGCTTCAGAAGAAACGTACCCGGCTGGAGCAAAAGAAGGAACCCCGGAGACCCAAAGCCGAAGAGCGGGTGCGGGACACCCGTCCACTCGAGCCGGGGGACAAGGTGAAGCTCGAGAGCGGCAACGCAGTAGGCGAAGTCGTGGCCGTGGAGGGCAAAAAAGCCCAAGTGATTATGGGCGCACTCACGATGTGGTTCCCGATGGAAAAGCTCTCCCGCACGTCGGAAAAAGCTACCGAAGCCCGTCCGGCGGCAAACCGGGTTATAGAAGCCCAGACCGACGAGCATAAGCTCAATTTTAAGCCCCAACTCGATGTCCGCGGTATGAGGGTGGACGAGGCACTCCAGACGGTTACCCACTACCTTGATGACGCAGGTCGCTTCGGCTTCAGCCCGGTGCGCATCCTCCACGGCACCGGCACCGGAGCGTTGCGTACAGCGATCCGTCAGCTACTTGAGAGTAACCCGAGAGTGAGGGCGTATCGGGACGAACACGTGGACTTTGGCGGTGCAGGCATCACGATCGTCGAGTTGTAGCATAGGTATACCGCCGAGGTTTCGATCCGTATCTCGTTCTCGTCCCGGTCTGTATCTCGCCTTCGTCCCGGTCTGTACCTTTCCCCTTTTTCTGCCTGTACCAAAATGGTGTGCAGTCACGAGCCTTTGTGTTTAAGGTGACGGAGTAAATTTTTTGGGAGAAAGGTTTGGCAGAATGAAATTTTGTGTGTAACTTTGCACTCACAAAACAAGAGGTAACTCTTTGACGTAAGAACTCGGGAGAAAAGGTCTCCGGAAACTCATAAGAGGAGTAAATCTTACTTCCGACTGGCAAGGAACACGAGCCCGGGTGGCGGAATTGGTAGACGCGCTAGTTTCAGGTACTAGTGACAGCAATGTCGTGCAGGTTCGATTCCTGTCCCGGGCACTTTTCTAAGTCCCAAGCAGAAGTCAGACGAGGAACTCCTTATGTACATGCGCAGGTGGCGGAATCGGTAGACGCGCTACTTTGAGGGGGTAGTGCCCGTTTGGGTGTGTGAGTTCGAATCTCATCCTGCGCACTCTTTTGTTTAGAGTTTAGAGTTTTTAGTTAGTTAGTTAAGGTTTTGTGGACTTGAAAACGGTCTTTTCCCCAATTCGGGAAAAGACCGTTTTCGCTTGTCTTGTCTCCAATAAAAAACGCCCGCGACGTTATGGACGCGAGCGTTTCGGGTTCTTGGAAACCGGCTCCCTTATTAGAGACCTATTTTGACCAGCACAGGAGCGTGGTCGGAGAGGTATAGATGATTCGGGTCGCTGTCGTCCTCGTTAAGGACGGAGTTCATCAGTATATCCGCTCCGTCCGATCCGACGAAGATGTAATCAATCAGGGGACGCTCCGCCACGGGAAGATGCCCGAAGTCGTGGAAGCTCCAGTCTGCTCCCGATTTTTCTTTGGCATACTGTCTGCTGTCCAATATCGGACGAGGAAGCCCTTCACT
>SFHG01000038.1 GCA_004555765.1 Bacteroidales bacterium | reverse complement strand
GAGGACGATTTCCCGGTCTCCCGCAAGCTCCAAAGCCCTCTCTTTGATCATCCGGACACTGTTGGCGCGAGCCATTTGTCCCATGTGGTCGAGATGGGTGTTCATGAAGAGCAGTTCCCTTCCGGTCGTCTTTTCTTTCAATATCGCCCAAACGGTCGTCCTTTTGCAGGCGGCATCCCAGCCCATAGAGGGCTTATCCGGTGTCTCGGAGAGCCAGAAGTGTCCTTTGTCGACGACTTCGAAGCGGTCTTTCTTCCACAGTAGCGGCTGGTACTCGCCTTTATCGAGACCATCTTCACGCCCTACGCCGTAGAAATCGTAGTCGGGGTGTGCACCGAGGAGATCTTCGAGCTGGTTGTGCAGCACTTCTTGAGCCCCGATCACGTCCGGTGCTATGCTGTCGAGGAAAGCGTTGACTTTGGGCTGCCGGTTCTTCCAGACATTGGCTCCGTCATCGGGATTGTCGTAGCGAACGTTGAAGGTGAGGACGGAGATCGTGGCTGCTGCGTCATCGGAAGTGCTCGTACCCTCTGTACTTTTGGTTCCTTCTGGCTGACATCCGAGGAGAAGGGCACAACCAAGGAGAGCCGAAAGTGTCCTTTTGAGATGAAAGAGATTCATAGATTAGTGTGTCTGTCTTTATGAGTGATGAAAATGGAGTCGAAGGGTAGGGCATCGCCTTGGACGAAAGAGCGCAGGGCAAGTGTGTCGCGCTTGACTTCCAGACCGACGAAATACCGCTCTCCGCTACGCGAAACACGGTGCTTGGAAGGATCGCCTACCGGATACGTCTTATCCGATGAACTGCTCACAATGTGAACCACACCCCCGAGTTCGTTGCGGGAATAGGCGTGGTCGTGCCCCGAAAGATAGAGGTCCACGCCCATCTCCTCCATCAGAGGCTGAAGGGCGTAGTCCACGGTATAATTATTACGCCACTTCCGAACCGAGAAGACGGGGTGGTGTCCCATCACGATGAGAAAAGGGTCGTCTTTCCGCTCCGAGAGTACCGTCCTAAGCCAATCGTTCATCCGGGGAAAGAACCACGCGTAGACGTTCGTGTCGAGGACGATAATACGTGCGAAAGGATAGTCTACGAAGTAAGAGGCGTCTTCCGGAGTTCGGGGACCGTTATCCGGCATCTCGAAGATAAAAGGCCACCGGTCATCGAGATCGAAATTGAGTCCCATCCGGTACTCGTGATTCCCGGCTGCGGGGATAAAAGGAATCTTCCCTGCAACCGAAGAGACATCCCGGTAGAAGAGCGACCAAAACTTATTATGGGGTCTCTCTATCTGATCGCCCCCAAAGAGCCAGGCATCTGCTTCGGGGATCACTTCGGCGACTTCCCGAATGAAGTCGTCCGTCCCGGTCGGTTCCCGATCCTGTATGTCACCGATGTAGGCGAAACGCAGAGCCTGAGCCTCTTTTGACCGTACGACGAACGAGGATTCAAAAAGGGTCGTCCTCGAAGCGTCTTTGATTCGGTATGTGAAGATTTCGTCCTCACTAAGTCCGGAAAGCCTTGTGCCGTACACGTAAGTCACTCCGCCTCCGGTCGCCACTTTTGTGACCTTTGGAGTCCGGTGGAAAAACTGACCGTGCTTCGCTCCTTGTACCTCCAGACTCAGCCCGATGCTGTCTCCGGACACCCACGTAATCGTGCGCTCGGTCACGCCGTCCTCTCCCGGTAAAAGGTAGACACGCTCCGGTTGGGCAGAGAGGACAAAATGCTCCTCAGGCAGATCACCGAACCAAGTGTCCCAATTGACGGCGAGCACCGTTGCCACAACCAAGACAAACAATAGGAGTGCCGTAAGGCACCCTTTATGACCTTTGGCACTCCTTTTGGTAGATTGAAAGTTCATTCTTTAGCCAATCTTCCACTCAGTCCCCTCCTTGGTGTCTTTGATGACGAAGCCGAGGCGGGTGAGTTCGTCCCTGATTTTGTCGCTCTTGGCCCAGTCCTTATTGGCCTTGGCCTCTTGTCTGAGGGAAAGGAGAAGTTCCATAGCCCCGTCGAAGGCTTCCCGGTGTCCGGACGCACCGGCGGCTCCCTTCGGGAGGATCCCGAGGATGTCAAAGAGGAACGTCTCAAACAGCCCTTTTAATGAGGACAGTTGGTCTGTCGTAAGCTTGAGGTCGCCATTTTTTGCCGTATTGATGAGGCGGGCTGCATCGAAGAGTTCGGCTATGACTTTCGCGCTGTTGAGGTCTTCATTGAGCGCTTCGTAGCACTTTTCCTCAAAGGGAGGTAAGGTCTCTGTGCTTTCGGAAACGGGCGTAATTTTCTCCAAAGACGCATACGCATCAAGCAGCCGTTCGAGACCTTTCTGGGAGGACTTTAGGGCTTCGTTGGAGAAGTCCACCGTGGAGCGGTAGTGGGCTTGGAGGATAAAGAACCGTATCGTCATCGGGTCGTAAGCCTCGTCGAGTGCCGGGTGATCGCCGGAGAAGAACTGCTCCAAAGTGATGAAATTGCCAAGCGATTTGCCCATCTTCTGACCGTTGACGGTAATCATATTATTGTGCATCCAGGTGTGCACGATCTCGTGCCCTTCGGTTGCCACGGCTTGGGCTATTTCGCATTCGTGGTGGGGAAAAACGAGATCCATACCCCCACCGTGAATGTCAAAAGAGGTGCCTAAGTATTTGCGCCCCATCGCCGTGCACTCGATGTGCCACCCCGGGAATCCTTTTCCCCAAGGACTGTTCCACTTCATAATGTGCTCGGGTTTTGCATGTTTCCAGAGCGCGAAGTCGAGGGCGTTCCGTTTCTCGTCCTGCCCGTCCAGGGAGCGGGTGCGGGAGAGCATCTCGTCGATGTCCCGATTGGAGAGTACACCGTAGTGGTGGTCCTTATTGTACTTGGTGACATCAAAGTAGATGGAGCCTTGGGACTCGTAGGCATATCCACTCTTGAGTATCTCCTCGACCATCTCGATCTGCTCGATGATGTGACCCGTGGCCATCGGCTCGATGGATGGCGGAAGTACATTAAGCGCATCCATATCCCTGTGGTACCTTGTGAGGTAATACTGCACTACTTCCATCGGCTCTATTTGTTCGAGACGGGCTTTCTTTTCAATCTTGTCCTCTCCATCGTCGGCGTCGTGTTCGAGGTGACCCACATCCGTAATGTTGCGCACATACCTCACCTTGTAACCAAGGTGTGTGAGGTAACGGAAGAGTAGGTCAAAAGTGATTGCAGGTCTCGCGTGTCCGAGGTGTGCATCCCCGTAGACCGTGGGGCCACAGACGTAGAGACCTACGTTTGGAGCCGAGATGGGGCGAAATGCTTCAAGTGTGCGGGTGCGGGTGTTATAGAGGGTCAGAGCCTCTCTTTGTTTGACCAGATCTGCCATTGTGGTATATTGTTTGGATGTGATTGTATTTGATTTGCAAATAAGGACGCGGAAGGCGCGCCTTTCTTGCACAGACCGAAAAATATTTCCCGGTACGTGTCTCGTGGTCGAAAGGTACAGACCCGGACGCGCTTAAGGTACGAACCGAAATTCGGGTGTCTATTTCAGAAAAGGCAATGTTTCCACTCCCTTCTCGTGCAGAAGGAGACCGGAGGCCACTTCTCTTGCCTTTTCCTCTCCTTCGAGTTTGGATAGAATAGCCACGCCGAAAGCGAGCCCGTAGACGGGACCGCGTCCTGTGATGACGTTCCCGTCGATGTAAGCTTCTGCGTTGTGGTGCTCTGCGCCTTTCAGTTCCGCCTCCATACCCGGGTAAATGGTCGCTTTTTTGCCCTCCAGGAGTCCCATGTCCCCAAGAACCATAGGCGACGCACACATGGCACCGACTACTTTCCTGTCGTCATAGTAAGCTTGCAAATAGACCCGAGCCTCTTTTGATGCTTTGAGGCGCTCGGCGTTGCCCAAGCCTCCGGGGAGGGCTATGGCATCAACCTTTTCCGATGATTTCGAGACTTCAGCCAAAGTGTGGTCTGCGGTAAACTTGAGACCGTGAGCACCTTCTACCGCGGGCGTGCTGTTGATCGTCACAAAACGGGCATCCACGCCACCTCTGCGAAGCGCGTCCCAGGTGCCAATGGCTTCGGTTTCTTCAAAGCCGTCTGCTATGAGAATATAAGCTTTCTTCATGTTTTCCAGTCGTTTAAAAAGTTCGTTATTTAAGACGATAACGGTAGGTGATGGTTCCTACTTGATTATTGATGCCGTCTGTCTCGGTGAAACGGGCACTGCGAGCCGCTTTCATCGCACTCTGGCGCATCGCATAGTCTGAGATGGTGGTACCGGTGCCCAGGTTGGTACTGATGACCTTGCCGGATGGGTCAACCGTGATCTGTACCACAATGGTGCCTTCCACTTGTGCTGTGAACGAGGGACGGGGCAGGGCACCCACGAGCTTGCGACCCGAGAGGCTGTAAGAGCCGAATCCTCCCACGCCTACGTTGACACCGCCACGCTCTACGTTACCGTCGGGCGATCCCTCTTTGCCTGTCTTTGATCCATCAGCGCTTTCGCCCGATCCGTTGGTTCGTGAGGCGTTGCCAAATGCCCCGCTCACGTTTTTCTTGATTTCTTCCTGTCTCTTTCGGGCTTCCTCTTCGGCACGCTTCTTTCTAGCCTGCTCCTGACGGAGGATCTCGGCTCTTCGGTGCGCTTCGTCGTCTACAGGCTTCTTTTTCGGTTGGGGCGGGAGGGCAGGCGCATCGCTATTCTCTTGGGTCAGAAGTTGCTCTTCCGGAGCTGCCTCTCTGGCAGGTGTGGTCGGTGCGATTTCTTCGGGCGGAAGGTACGCTTCGGGGTTCATAGATCCCTGTACGGCGATCATATCGCCGATGTTGACCATTATGCCTCCGAGGTCTTCGTCCTGAGGTACGGCCTTCGGGATGAAGATGAATAGGAGCAAGACGATGAGTGCGGCATGGACGGCAATCGAAGCCGCTACCGCAACCCCCTTGCGTCTTAGTCTTTCTCTTTGAGACATTTCTGCTTTATTGTGCTTTGCCGGTCAGTGGTCTTGTGGCCAAGACCATCTTGTAGTTATTTTCCACTGCGATATTAAGGACGCGCACGACTTCCTTGTAGGGAACGCTTTCGTCAGCATAGAGTGCGACGTACATATCGGGGTTCTGCGCCGTCGTCGAGGCTAAGATCGGAGCAATCTCTTCGAAGAGGACTTCCCGATCGCTCTCTTTACCCACGCCGATGAAGTACCTTAGGTCTTTGTCGAGTGTGATACGGGTCACGGGCTTTGCCTGGGTCTGCTCTTTGCTCTGCGGCAACGTAACCTTTAGGGCACTCGGGACGACCAACGTACTCGTGACCATAAAGAAGATGAGGAGGAGAAAGATGACATCCGTCATAGAGGCCATACTGAAGTTCTCCATGACGCCGCTCTTGCGTTTTAGTTTCATCTCTTTACCGGTTCGTTAAGGAGATCCATAAATTCGAGCGCTTCGGTCTCGGACTTGGTGACCACTTTGTCCACTTGCGCGACGAGGTGGTTGTACATAAAGAGGGCAATAATTCCGACGATAAGACCTCCGACGGTCGTAACGAGTGCCTCATAAATACCGCTTGAGAGGAGGGTGACGTCCACATTGGAGCCGGCCGTTGCCATATCATAGAACGCGGTAATCATCCCGGTGACGGTGCCGAGGAATCCGATCATCGGGGCCCCGGATGCCACCGTAGCAAGCGCAGGGAGATTTTTCTCAAGCTTGGCGACTTCGATGTTACCGACATTTTCGATGGCTGTCATTATGTCTTGTGTGGGGCGACCAAGGCGCTCGATGCCTTTGGCGATCATACGCGCACCGGGCGTGTTTTGTGCCTCGCAGAGGTCGCGTGCCGACTGCGTTTTGCCCTCACGTATGTAATCCCTTATTTTTTGGAGGAAAGAGGGGTCTTTTTTGCTCATTGCCTTGAGGAGAAGGGAGCGTTCGACAAAAATGTAGACCGCCACCAGGCTCAGGAGCAGAAGGACGATCATAATCCATCCTCCCTTAAGCGCAAGATCCCAGACGGAGAGACCGGGGTCGGTCGTTACGGCGGTCGATACCTCAGAGAGGTTAGGCATAGTTTGTGCGAGCGAGTCGGTCGCAATCTGTAGTAAGTGCATGTCTAAAATGTCGTTGTGTCTAAATGAATCCCCTCCTTATTTTATTTCAGGCAGTTAAGATACCTTTTTATCGTCTCTTCGTACCCCAAATACAGGGCGTCGCAGATGAGCGCGTGTCCTATCGAGACTTCGTCGAGCTCCGGGATTTCTTCGTGGAAATAGCGGAGGTTGTTGAGGTCGAGGTCGTGCCCTGCGTTGAGCCCGAGTCCTAATCTTTTCGCTTCTTTTGCCGCTGCGACAAACGGAGTGATTGCTGCTTCTCTGTCCGCCCGGTATCCGGATGCGTACGGCTCGGTGTAGAGCTCTACACGGTCTGTCCCTATGGATTTGGCGTCGGCTAAGTTCGGCAGCTCGGTGCCGACAAAGATGCTGACCCTGATTCCGGCGTCCTTAAAATCCCCGACAACCTTGGTCAAAAACTCCCGGTGCTTGCTGACTACCCAGCCAGCATTGCTTGTGAGTACGCCGGGTGGATCGGGTACAAGGGTGACTTGGGCAGGCGTTACTGCGAGAACCAGTTTGATGAAGTCCTCGCTCGGGTACCCTTCTATGTTGAACTCAGTAGAAATGACCGATTTCAGGTCGTAAACATCCTTATACTTGATGTGTCGCCCGTCCGGACGTGGATGGACGGTGATGCCCTGCGCTCCGAATCTTTCGAGATCGAGTGCCGTTTTTACTACGTCAGGGTTATTGTGTCCCCTGGCGTTGCGCAGCGTCGCTACCTTATTTACGTTTACACTCAGTTTGGTCATAACTTCTTTTGCTTGGGATATTCCTTTCCTCTTACAAATTTAGCCAAATCTACAAAGACGGCGTACACCTCATCGCTTATTTCCGATCCGTTGTCCACTTCCCCTGTCGCTTTTTGACAAAACGACCTGCTTGAGGTTTGTATTAGAGAAATGATTCTTTTGGGATGAGAACCTTTTTTATCCTCTGTACGGGACTTTATTTGGGCTTGGACGCGGACTTGGCGATATACAGACCAAGACTTTTCCGAGATACAGGCCAAGAACCTTTCGAGATACAGGCCAAGAAACCTTCGAGATACGTACCCGGAGGCTTATTTTCTGCTCAGACTCTCGATGTCTCAAGATACAGACCAAGATTGGGCAGAGCTTTGAGACCATTTTTTGCACAGTGCCTTTGGTAAAAGGTGAGGCAGGTGAAGTGTCGGCAGTGAGATGTAAAAAATAGGAGTGCCCGCAAGATGCAAGCACTCCTACCTGATTTATGAAGTAATCTCTTAAGGGAGATTATTTGTTCTTCATGATAACCACGCGGTTCCAAGCGTTGGTTTCGAACGGTTGAACCGTGTCACCCTTGTAGTCGATGGTGATGAGGTCAGAAGGCACGCCGTATTCTTCGATGAGGACATCAGCGACGTTGCGTGCACGCTTTTCGGAGAGCGTCATGTTGTAGTCGGGGTTACCCGTTTCAACGTCAGCGTAACCGGTTACGGTGATAGGCGTATTGGTAGACTTCACGAATTCGGCAACCTGGTAGATGTTGATGAACTGGTTCTTGTCGATCTTCGCAGAGTTGATGCGGAAGTAAACTACGCTTTCCTTTTCAGCTACGACAGGAGCGGCAGTAACTTCGGGGCATTCGGGGCAACGAACAGGGCGCTTGCTGAGTTCGGCGTTCTGGCTGCGGAGCGAGTTGATTTCGCTCTGGAGGCTGTTGAGGAGGTCGTAGTCCATAGGTTCTACGGCTTCGAAAGCCTGGTCGTTGAGACCGAAGGTGAGACCTGCGGTGAACTTCACGAGCACTTCGTTGGGCTCATAGGATTGTTCCATCGTGGGGACTTCATAGAAGTTACCTACAGCAACGGAAGGAGTCAGGCTGAGCGCAAAGTTGCGAGAGAAGTGGAAGTCGAAGTTGATACCTGCGTTAGCAGTCGCAGAGTGGATGAAGTTGGCATTCTTGAGGTACGTGTCGGTAGCGTCCTTGGAATCCCATACTCTCTGGGTCATACCGTAACCCACACCGATGAAAGGTACGAAGTGGAAGACACGGTCAGCGTCGTAGGGCGCCCAGAAGTTGCTCATATCGAAGAGGAAGTCGATGTGGGGGTTGATACCTACCATCGAGAGGACATACTTATTGTCCTGCTTGGCTGCGTATACCTGCTTGAGGAAGTTGTTTTCGATCATCAAACGGGTACCAAAGTAGGGGTTCCACCAAGTTCCGATACCGAGACCTGCGTTGTAGCCCATTTTGTCCACGCTCATAATACCTGCGTCATGCTTCACGCTGGTGAAGAAGAAGGGGAAGTTCACGCCACCCTGGAGAGTGAGGAACCACTTGCCGCCGGTCTTGAAGGCAACATCTTTTGCCGGAGTAGTCTGAGCGTAATCAGAAGTCACTTCTTGAGCGTTTGCCGAGAGGGCAAGAACGCTTGCGAGTGAGAGCGCTAAAACTTTTGCATTCATAATTTTAGTCGATTTATTAATAATTCAACAATATGTGAGTTCTTTTTCTTTCACAGAAAAGCAGTCCCGAAGTCACGCTGTCTGCGTGTGAACTACCCCACAAAGGTAAGAATAATTCTTGATTTTACAAACAATCCCTACCGTTTGAGCCGTTTTTGGGTGCTTTGCAGACCAAAATTATTCCGTCTCTGCGTTAAATTTCAGATTTTCCCCGAAATTTTGGCGCTTATCAGCTCTGTGAGCTCGTCTATTTGGATGTCTTTGGCGACTACTTTCAGCTCCTTATCGAAGAAATAAAGGGTAGGATAGGCGCGGACGTCCAGCAGCTCCTTTAGGATGATGTCCATCTTGGTGTCCAGACCTGAAACCGCATAGTCGGGGACAAACTTTTGTTCCGCTATCCAGAGATCCCTGTCTTCCGCACTCGTGATCGCCACGAGGTTGATCTTGCCTTCTTCGACCCAGCGACGGTAGCTGCTGTGGTCGCTAAGGTATTGCATTAAGGCGTGGCAAGTGGAGCAGCCTATGTTGTATATGAGGAGGACTGTAGGTCTGCCGAGCATTTCTCTAAATCTGTGCGTCTTGCCGTCCGGGGTGAGGTACTCAATGTCCGGCGCGTCGCTTCCGGGCTTATTCATTCCCATCAGTCTTATTTTGTCTGCAAGGACGATTTTTTGGGCATCCGAGAGCTTCCCGGCCTTTCGTGCTTCATCCATTACAGAGAGATAGAGGCTGTCACTGAATAGCGGAGATGCGGCTGTGCCGAAGTATTTCTCCGTCATGGCAATCATTACGGAATCCGCGAAAGCATCCGACTTCGAGAAAAAAGCTTTGCTCGCTTCTCCCAGTGCACGTACGCCGGCTACGTCGCCGATGGCGAAGTAGTTTACGAGAAACTGCTCGCTCGCGTTTCTGTCCCGGAACATCGTCGAGTCCACGTGCGTATAGTCTTGCCACACGTGACTCAGGATGTACTCGGCTCGCGCATCGGGAGCCGTGATGGTTACCGGCGGAGTTGCAAACTTGGGCAATTCGAGCGGTGCTTTTTTCTGAGAATAGGCTCCTTGGCACCCGGAAAGTGAGAGTAAGACGAAGAGGCATAAAAATGCCGGAGATAGGCGTTTCATACTTATGGAATGGGAAGTGGTGAATTTTGACTTCACGGAGACCCTGTGACGGGACATAATTTGGTACAGACCTATGCAAACCCGTGGTACGAACCGAAAATAAAATCTCGGTACGGCACGGAAGAAATTCCCGACCGTACCGAGATTTTGGTTTCCTGTCATAGGACAGAAAGCGGAGGGTGAAGTCTTACTTAGAGACCTTTTTCAAAGGTCTTACTTCTTAAACTTGCTGAAGTCCGTGTTGAGCATTGAGCCGGAGCGTATCAGTTCGCGATGGAATTCGTGAGCGGCATCCAGGTTGTGCGCAGTCTGCCCTTTCGTCGCGATCTCAAGGTACTCCTTGAGGAGGGGACGGTACTCGGGGTGGACGACGTTATTGATGATTTCTTGTGCACGTTGGCGCGGCGACTTATTCCTGAGGTCGGCGATGCCGTATTCGCTGATGATGATTTTGACGGAGTGCTCGGTGTGGTCGACGTGGCTCACAAAGGGTACAAAGCTCGATATGGCATCCCCTTTGTTGGTGGACGCAGTGGTGAAGATGGAGATGTAGGCAGAGCGCGTGAAGTCTCCCGAACCGCCGATGCCGTTCATCATACGGGTGCCGGTGACGTGGGTGGAGTTGATATTGCCGTAGATGTCCGCTTCCAGGGCGGTGTTGATGGCGATGAGACCGAGGCGGCGGATGACTTCGGGGTTATTGGAGATCTCGGCGGGACGAAGCACCACTTTGTCGCGGAAGAAATCGAGATCTTTGTAAAACTCTCTGATGGTGTCGCGAGAGACGGAGAGGGAGCACCCGCTGGAAAACTTTACTTTGCCCTTGCGGATCATATTGATGACGGAGTCTTGGATCACTTCCGTGTAGACTTGGAAGGGCGGAATCTTCTCGCTTGCGCCCATAGCTCCGAGTACGGCATTGGCGACATTGCCCACACCGGACTGGACGGGGAGGAATTCTTTCGGGATGCGTCCGGCTTCTATTTCCTGCACGAGGAACCTGGCTACGTTCTCGCCGATGGCCTTGGTGACATCATCAAGGGGGGTGAACGAAGAGTCGTCATTGGGCGCTTCGGTCTTCACGACGGCTACGATCTTTTGGGGATCCACCTTGATGCAGTCACTGCCGATGCGGTCGCTCGGCTTGGTGATCATAATCGGTTCGCGATAGGGGGGATCTTTGAGCTCGATGAGGTCATGGAAGCCTCTGAGTTCCTTCGGGACGAGGGCGTTGAGCTCGATGATGATCTTGTCTGCCATGGAGCAGAAGGTGGGGCAGTTGCCCACGCCGCTGGTGACGACGATCTCGCCGTCCTCGGTGACATCGCAGGCTTCCACTACGGCTACATTGATTTTGCCGAAGAACCCGTAGCGAAGTTCCTGTGCGACCATGGAGAGGTGGAGATCCGCAAAGTCCACACCGCCTGCGTTCGTGAGGGCACGAAGGCTCTTATTGGTCTGATACGGGGCGCGGAAACTTATGGCTTCGGCGCGTGCCAGTTCGCCGTCGAGACGGTCGCCTGTGGACGCACCGGTGAATACACGGATTTTGAAGGAACGACCGGCTTCGTGCTCGGCTTTGGCTATTTCTGCAAGAGCCACAGGAACCACTTTGGGGCTGCCTGCGTGCGTGAATCCGCTGAAGCCTACGGCATCACCGTCTTTAATGAGTTTCGCCGCCTCTTCGGCGGACATAAAGTTTAGTGCCATTTTTGACTGTCTTTGATTGACTATGATGTTAAAAGTACTTCGGTTCTAATATATCTTTGAGTACGACTCCTTTCTTCAGAAGCTCCCTCTTGGCTTTTCTTCCGGTCGGTAAGAAAGACGAAGAGGGGTGGGGTGCGTCTTCCTCGAGGACTTTGATCTGCAATTCCCCTTTGTCCAAGGCTTTGCCCGGGCTCATCACCGGGGCAACGGAGGACATGCCTTCGAGATCGGGGCGGAAGTCGCCCATAGTCTCTTCTCCGGCTTGCTTAAGCCGCTTTTCCTTCTTCTTACCGGCTTTTTGCGTGGTTTCCTTCTCATCTCCGTTTTCGTCCTCGAACCATTCGGCTTGCTCCACAAACCGTCTGAGCCGCTTTTCGAGGTCTCCCCGGAAAATGGCTGCGTCTCCGGTCTCGGGCTTTGGCGCTATCTTTTTGACCAAAGGAATAACCAGACTTACGATGAAATAGACACCCACAAGGACGCCGAACAGTGTACCCATATCTTTTTGGTAATTTTGTGGTTCAAAATTAAGTAATTACCGCCTAACAGCCAAATTTTTCCCGTAGTGGGCGGTTATATTTTTGCCCAAATGAATCTTCAGAACCAAGATAAACGTCTTTACCTTGAGACATACGGCTGCCAAATGAACGTGGCGGACTCCGAGGTGGTCGCTGCCGTGATGAAAACGGCGGGCTACACGGTTACGGACCGCATTGATGACGCGGACGCGGTCTTCCTAAATACCTGCTCTGTGCGCGAAAACGCCGAGCACAAGATCTATGCTCGTCTCAGTCAGATCGATGCGCTGCGCAAAAAGCAAAACCCCGACCTCATCATAGGCGTCCTCGGCTGTATGGCGGAGCGCGTCAAAGAGAACCTCCTTGAGCACCATCACGCCGACCTTGTGGCGGGGCCGGATGCTTATATGGACTTACCCCAGCTCATCGCTTCGGCAGAAACGGGAGAGAAGGCCATCAATGTGACGCTCTCGGTGGAACAAACCTACAAGGACGTCATACCCGTAAAGCTCGAAGGACTCCACATCTCCGGGTTCCTCTCCATTATGAGAGGCTGCAATAAGTTCTGCACCTACTGCATCGTCCCCTACACACGTGGGCGGGAGCGCTCACGGGAGGCAGGGAGCATCCTCAGAGAGTTTAAGGAAATGCAGGCCCTGGGCTATCGTGAAGTGACCCTATTGGGGCAAAGCGTCAATTCATACAGCTATACCGATCCCGAGACAGGCGTGGTGACCGATTTTCCCGCTTTGCTTGAGCTCCTTGCAACGACGGCTCCCGGCATCCGCATCCGCTTCACCAGCCCGCACCCCAAGGATATGACGGACGCGACGATCGCTATGATGGCGAAATACCCCAATATCTGCCGGCACGTCCATTTCCCCCTGCAGAGCGGTTCAAATGAAGTCCTCAAAAGGATGCACCGCGGCTACACCAAGGAGTGGTACCTCGACCGCGTCCGAAAGATCAAGGAGCTTATCCCCGACTGCGCCATCTCTGCAGACATCATCTGCGGATTCTGCGGGGAGACGGAGGAAGATTTCCTGGAGACGCTCGCCGTGATGGAAGAGGTTCCTTTTGACAGCGCATTTATGTTCAAGTACTCCAACCGCCCCGGCACGCTGGCTTCCAAAAAGATGGCGGACGACGTGCCTGAGGAGGTGAAGCTCGAGAGACTCGCGCGGATGATCGACTTACAGCAGAAGCTTTCTCTCGAGAGCAACCTCCGGGATGTGGGCAAGACGTTTGAGGTCCTCATCGAAGGGTTCAGCAAGAAGTCCCGTGACCAATACTACGGGCGGACTTCCCAAAATAAAGTCCTTGTCTTTGACAAAAAGAACCACCGCATCGGCGATTACGTGACCGCGGTAGTGGACGAGGCGACTTCTGCCACGCTCCTCGGTCATACCCTTTGAGAGCCCTTTGCATAATAGCACCTCATCTGCTGCGTTGCTTTCGTGTCTCGGGCTTGGTCGTGTACTTTGGTTCACTCCCGCCATCCTCGCATTCAGATGCCTTGTGTCTGAGGCACACTCTGCAAAGGTCTCCACGAGAAACGGAGTTTTTCGTGTGTAAGAGCCCTTCTTGCAAAGGTCTTTTGAGGTAGTTTTCGCCCATTAGGGGCAAAAGACAATTTGGTACGTACCGAGGACTTTACGCCGGTCGTACCGGAGATAAAGTTTCGGTCCGTATCTCACGAACGCGAGATACGGACCGAGACTTTTTAGAAGCTAACGAAGGATCAGTGTTTGTTCTTCTTGTTCTTTTTGAGCTTGCCGTTCTTGTAGGGCTTGTTTTCCACACGGACAAGTTTGCTCTTTAGCGTTTCGTCGTCCGTGTCGCTCAGATCGACTCCGTCAAGCGCACTGTCCATATAGGCAATCACGTCACCCTTGCGCACGAGGTGCCCTTGCTCTGCCACGATTTCGCGCACACGTCCGGAGATGAGTACGGGGACATCCACGGAGTAAGAGGCGGGTGTCGTGACGAAAGCGAATGTTTCGCCCGCGAGGTAGGGTGTGCCGATAGCAGGAGCCACGGACTTGTCGACCATATCCAGCTCCCAGAAGAGCTGACCGCTCTCGGGTGCCGTGATCGGGGTGAGTGCGGCGCGCTCAAGGGCTTTGACATCGTCCTGAGTCCAGCCGTCTTTGGCTTCTTTCTCGGCTTTGAGCTTGGCGAGATCGGTCTCGAAGCGTTGCTTTGCGATGCCGCTGCGGAGGTCGAGGTACTGCTGCTCGTGCATCGCGAGCTCGAAGAGCTCTTCTTCGTCCTGTCCGTAGTCCCAGCCTTTTTCGTCCATCATCTTCCGGTACTTATCCAGTTCGTCCGGATAGTTGAGCTGCGGATCTTTGTCCGTGAATTCGAAGCCTTTTTCCTTGGCGAGGTTGACGATTTCCGGGTCGAGCTTACCGGGCAGTTTGCCCGACTTGCCGAGAATCATACCCCAGGACTTGTCGTCGATGGCCTGCCATCGTTCTTCGCCACGCTCCATATTGAAGACGTTCATGAGGGCGATGTTCTTCACGTACTGGCTGAATGGCGTCACGAGTGGCGGGTAGCCGAGTTTGGGCCAAACGTACTGCACTTCGTCGAAGAGCTTCACCATCAGATCGTCCATAGATATTTCCGGGGTGCCGTTCTGGCGGTGGAACATATTGATGGCGGAGAAAATCCCCTTCAAGTCGGCCATCATAGAGCCCATCATACCGCCGGGGAGACCCGGTCCTACGAGAAGGGAGGTCATCTGGAGGTTGGTGAAGTTGGTGAAGTAGCCCAGGAAGTCGTCGAGGAACTCTTGCGTGAGTGCCCTGACTTTCATATAGGCATTCATATTGATCTCAGGCACGTCGAAGCCGGCGTCCTTGAGCATTGCCTGGATGGTGATGACATCGGGGTGGATTTTACCCCACGAGAGTGGCTCTACGGCTACGTCGAGGATGTCGGCGCCGGCACGGGCCACTTCGAGCATAGAAGCTACCGAGAAACCGGGACCGGTGTGACCGTGGTACTCGATCGTGATGTCCGGGTGCTTGGCGCGAATCCCGGCGACGATCTTGCCGAGGGTGACGGGGCGTCCCACTCCTGCCATATCTTTGAGGCAGATTTCGTCCGCTCCGGCGGCGATGAGCTCTTCGGCGATTCCGGTGTAGTACTCGACCGTGTGCACCGGAGAGTAAGTGATGCAGAGAGAGGCCTGGGCGATCATACCCGCTTCTTTTGCATACTTGATGGAGGGGATGATGTTGCGGGTGTCGTTCAGCCCGTCAAAGATGCGGGTGATGTCGACGCCTTGGGCCTTCTTTACGCGGTACATCATACGGCGCACGTCCGCGGGTACGGGGTACATACGGAGGGCATTCAGACCGCGGTCGAGCATATGGGTCTGTATGCCGACTTCGTTGAACGGCTTCGTGAAGGCACGCACGGCCTTATTGGGGTTTTCGCCGTAGAGCAACTGAACTTGCTCGAAGGCACCGCCATTCGTTTCGACGCGGGCGAAGCAGCCCATCTCGATGATTGCGGGCGCGATTCGGGCGAGCTGATCGGCACGGGGCTGGTACTTGCCGGAGGACTGGTACATGTCCCGGTACATGAGACTGAATTTGATTGGTCTCTTTTCCATAGATAAGCAGTACAAATATATGTTTGTTGTTTGAGTAATATTCCGTGATTAGAGCTTCTTGGCTGCCGCCTCGCTGAGCTTCGAGCGCTCGCCTTTGACGAGGTTCACG
>SFHG01000037.1 GCA_004555765.1 Bacteroidales bacterium | reverse complement strand
TTCCCGTCTTTTAGGTCGTCAATGAATCCGAATAGGAATCCCGGTTGCAGCTCGATGATTTTACCGAAAGCTACGAGACTGTAAGCATCCTCTGCTCTCCCGGCTTCCCTCACTTCGTTCATAACCGCATCCAAGCGTTCGCTCAGCTCTTCGTTTAGGAACTGTTTCCGCTCCTTCCTTTTCCACGTGTTTGCCACTTTTGGGTCGCGTTGAGCCAGTTCTTCGAGCGGAATCCTGTCGCCCGGCTTGAATTCCTTGAAGCCGCGGGGACGGCTGTCATTCTGGTCTTCCACACCGTCCCCCGCCTGTTCTTCGGAGGAAAAATCGGTGTCGTTGTCTGTGTCGCCGAAAGAAACGTCCCCCGCTGTGTCTTTGTCGGAAATTTCCGGAGACAGGTCTCCCGATGTGTTGATGACATCCACGAGGGCAATGCGAATGCCGTGCAATCTGCCGTCTTTCCCCTTGAGTACGACGAAATCTTCGTCCGCATAGAGGAAGATGCCGGCTACCGAATAGTCTTTGCCGATTAATTTCAGAACCTTATTCTTGACCAAATCCGACTTAAGGAAATTAACTAAGCTCATATCTATTAAACCTTCAAACTAATTTTTATGATGTATGAAATGCAACCTACGAGGTGTGCCCCTTCTTCTTGAACAGACAGAGGATGTATTATGTTCTACATGCGGAAACACTTTTCCACCCCTCTTTCTGTCCAATCCTTACAAATTTACCAAATAATACAACCTCATGGATAATAAAGAAACATCCGAGCAAGAATACTGGGGCGACGACGAACTCATCGCCAAAGACATATCCGGTACCCAGATGCTTCAAAGAGCTAACCTTACGGCGTTTTTTAATTCTAAAGGATTCCCGGGTACTTATCCTGCCCTGCTCTTTTTCTCAGACGAAGCGGAGCGACTGAACGACCTTATTTTCGGAGAATTGAGCCGTGCGCAGGCTCCGGACAGTGTCCCCCGTTTCGTAATCGATGTGCATACCAAGTTTACCGGCGAGACAGAGGCGGCAAGCGGAGAAGCAGTGGTCGTCTTCAGAGGTTCGGAAGCTATCTCGGAAGGTGTGAGATCGGATGTCCTTTCCTTGATGAGGGATGGCATCAAGCAGTGGCTTGAGGAAGCGTACAGTACCCACGGCAAGACTGCCTCATTGGAGTGGACAAAGACGACCGATTCCGAAGCATTCGGACTGATTTGCCCGCAGTAAGAAAAGAGAGGAGGAGCGCGTACCCTGTGCAGTAGTTGCAGGTCTGTCTTTTCGAAAAAAACAGACTCGTGTAAAGTCCTCTGAGTGGGCGGTACACAAAAATATCACGCCATAGATATTCGGCACCTGACGGTGTCGAGAGGGTGTTTGGTAGTGTTACTTTTTCTGATTGCAATGGCGGAGTCCTTGGACAACCCCGCCAACAAAAAGAGACAAAGACCGGGCTTTCGCAGACTCTCCGGGAAATGGTGTTGTTGACAACATTAGCAAGTAGACAGAACGTCTCCAAAGCTAACTGTGCATAAAAGCGACCACATCAGGAACTTCCCGATGTGGTCTAAAACTCTTTTATAGTGCAAACCGTTCAGATGGGACTGACAGCGGCAGACACTATACAACTTTGAAATATCAAAAAATAGGTCAGAAATATTTGGCACCTTATCCTTAATCTCAATCAAGAAGTTAGTCATCTCGCTTTCAAACTCATCCCCTCTCTTTCCTCCGCTAAGGCTATCCAGAAGGTATTTTAGAACAAGATAGATAGCATAGAGTGTGGTGCCAAGACTATTATCAATACCCTCAAGAGGCTTATACTTCTTTAATCGTCTGGGCAAGCAAATATCGTATTAGACCATAGAATCAAAGGAGTCGACATACCTACTTGAAACATACCTCTCAGACGCAAACCATACATTTTCATCAATACATGAAATTGATCCATAGTAACAGAGTCGTGTTCTAAAACAAATCTCCACCATTGATATATACTTCATAAATATGTCTCGAAGTTTCATATCAGCATAATACAAATCAACGATATCCCCGAACCTTGTGCCTAGCACAACTTCATGAGTTCTTTGCTTTTTACTTGGATATGTCTTCTCAAAAGGAAAGAGATAAAATCCAAGTCTGTAATATCCTATTTCTAAGAGAATAGACTTCGCATATATATCATCCGATATTTCAACACCTCTTTCTTTTAAAAGAGCAACCTGATCATCTATTGAAACACATTCTTCATCATTGTACAAATAACCCATTACCATTCTTATAGTCGGCCACAGCTTCCTCAAATACCGCATTCGGGTCACTATTGATACGACCGGTATTTCTGTAATCATACTCCACACCGTCTATCCAATTTGCATTGGGCTTAAACTTCCCGGGCGACCCGGTCCACCACTCCCCGAAGGGCACGTCTGTCCGCTCTTGGATCCTATTGAGCACCGCCGAGAAGTCTCGCGTCATAAAGTAGAGCTTGTCCTCTCCATCCGGCTGCCAGAAAAAGACGATATACCGCTTAAACCCGGGGAGCTCATTAAGCCCAAATCTGTGCTCCGGAATGTCAAGAAGTGCTTTATTAATATCTCCTGCTCTGATTACCGCCTGTACCGTCTCTTCTCCTCGGAATATCACCTCCTCAGATCCAAGCGGGTAAATAAACTCCTCAAAGTTCTTATCCATATTGCCGGCCACATTCACGCCCTTGTAGTAGATGTCGAGCAACGCCTTATGAATAAACTTGGCCATATCGATGTTCTGCATTATCCAGTGCTTCCGAGTCAGACATGCATAGACCCTGCCCTTACGGTACGCATTACTCTTATTCGACAGCTTCACCGTAATGCTGTTGTCATGATACCCGAATAACGTAATAGCCGCACTATTCGCATACCGCCACTCCTTCCCCGTCTCATCCTTGATGACGGCATGATGCCACGACGGTATCGGCGGCGTACTCTGACTCTTACGCGCCACCACGTGTCGCACGAGGTTCCTCTCATTGTAATACAGCTCAGACTGCTTCAATGGAGTCTCGACCTTGATCCCCAGTCCGTTCTCTACCCGCTCTTTGAGCGCTTTCGTGTAAGTGATATTAGGATCGGAAATCATATCGTGCATCCTTAGGTCGTACCACTTGTCCGGCTCCTCTTGGATGTTGATCAGCACCTTCTGTATGTAGTCTCCTTCGGGCAGATCCACAAACGCTACCCAGTTCACCGGCATCGGATACGTACTCTGCCGAAACGGCGGATAGATCTGCACAATGTTCCCATTCATATCCGCAAGCGCATACGCCATACGTATCGTCCACGCAGGGTCATCGTCGCCGTCGGATCCCTTAATTCTGACTCTATACGACATCATATTGGTTTCACCTGTGTAGAGCGTATCGGTATGCAGCACTTCATCCAATGCGGGATAAAGTCTATCCAACCGCCACACATACCTTCTGATGATCTCGTCCTCCTCTTCCTCTGAAAGTCGCACGATCTTCGGGTGTATCAGATCCCATGCCTTCCGGTTCTGTGCCCTCCAGTAACCCTCATCCACGCCCGCCACAAGCTTAAACGGCTCCTTCTGTACTACCGGCTCTTCTTCCTTCTTTATTACCTTCTCCTCCACCACTACGTACACCGTTATCGACGACTGCATCACAAATCCGATCCCTACCTCGGGATTCAGCGGCAGCAGCCCTGCCCGCTCCTTCGGAAACGACTTTACGTCATACCCGCCCGGCTCCGTGTAACCGAAATAGTACCCCACTACCCTGTGCTGCACGGTTCCGGTCTCCTCCCTCTTGTCGTCTCCCGTCTGCGCTCCTGTGTCATCTCCTGTGTCATCTCCGGTAGTTCCCCCTGTATTATTCCCTGTGTTCCCTGTATTATTCCCTGACACAACCCCTCCATCGACCTCTCCTTTAGTCTCTCCTCTGCCTCCTGATGCCGGTCCGTGAGCTGTACCATTCTCCGCAGTCCCCTTTACGGATATGCGTACCCTCTCGCCTTTCTTGTACGATCCGTCGCCGTTTATTTCCACTATCCCCTTCACTCTCTCGTCCTCTTTTTGGTAGAGCCCTATCAGCTGTCCCTCTTCCGTCTCTAACCGTATCATGACAGATGCGGTTAGAACGCCTTCATCCTTCCCCTCCGGATGCTCCTTCTTTACCTCCGGCACTACCGCACCTCCTTCGTCCGGCTTCTTACAGCCCTGCATCCCCAGTCCAATCCCAAGGCACGTCACAAAACACAAGAGTACGGATCCCATCCTATTTCGGCTCATCCACTCATTCTGCGAGCCCCTCTCTCTTTCCTTACTTACAAGCTTTCTCATATCCGTATCACTTCATGTTCTTGATTTATCACAAAGTTACGATAATTTTCAAGACTGTTTACAACTTTACGCTGGCCGCCATTCGGATAGGTGTCCCGTGTTTTCCCTAGGTGTGACTTTTCTCCACGGCTGAGAGATCTTAGGTTTCTTTGTCTCTGTCCAGTCACATTAGACCGCTATCGCGTTCTTTTGCCCCCTAACGGGCCTCTTCCTTCTGTACTACCTGTACAAGGAACGGTCTGCACCTCCTATTTCCGAAATCTTTGAGCAGAGGGGTACTAAGCACTTCCTTGAGGGATTGCGAAATAGAGGGGTACATGGGCAAAAAACAGTCTTTCGGTCAAAAACGTTTGGCGGAATCAAAATAGTTTGTATCTTTGCAACACGTTTGAAAAGAAGACAAACGCGGAAGTAGCTCAGTTGGTAGAGCACAACCTTGCCAAGGTTGGGGTCGCGGGTTCGAGTCCCGTCTTCCGCTCTGTTTGAAAGATGAAACTCCGAGTGTTCTTCGCTAAGGGACACTTGGAGTTTTTGTTTTACCATTGAGGTTAGAGCAAAAAGGGGTACAGACCAAAATCCTTTTGAGACACAGACCGGAATGTTCTCGAGATACAGACCGGGAAGAAGTCGAGATACAGACCAAGAAAAAGCCACCCGTGGAACGGACATTGATGTCGGGGAGAGGAGGAACGGCGCCGGAATTGCAGAGAAATTGCTACTTTTGTACTGAGACCTCCAAATGAGGTTTCTTTAACGGGTGTTGTGGATGATCCGCGACACCGGATACTTGTTTCAAGGTATGAAGAAGATTACTACATTAGGGGTCGCATTGGCTCTTTTTGCATCCGTCTTTGTTTCCTCTTGCGGAGGGCAGAAGGAATCCAATCCGTTTGGAGCCACGGGGGCGCCGTCGTCGTTGGTCGTAGTGTTGCCCGACAGCCTCTTTAACGCGTCCGTCAAGGACTCCGTGCGGGCGGTTTTTGCCTCTCCCGTTTTTGTCCTGCCACAGGTCGAGCCGATGCAGGATGTGATATTTACGCCGGAGAGCAAGTTTACTTCGATGTTCAGTGCGATGCGCAACATCCTGATGGTAACGGTGGATCCGGCTTTGTACACCCGCCCGTCGGTGAATGTGGTTAGGGATCATTTCGCGACAGGGCAGGTCATTTTGCATGCCCGCTCCGAGAGCTTGGAATCCCTGTATACCCTCTTGAGAGTGCGGGGGAAGCAACTCAGCAAATTTCTCTACAAAGAGGAAATAAAGCGTTGGGGGGATATCTTGGAGGGAACTTATTCGAGCAAGTTTGCCAAAGTCGTGGAAGACTCCATTGGAGGCGTGACGATGAATGTGCCGGCGGAGATGGACTACATCGAGACCGGGAAAGACTTCGTCTGGACCTCCAACATGGATCAGCGTAAGCGGATGGATATCGTGGTCTATACTTTCCCGTACAGAGACAAAAATACGTTCACCGTGGACTACCTGATTCATAAGCGTGATTCCGTTATGGCGGCTAACATCAAGGGACAGTACGAGGGGAGCTATATGTCTACGGAGAAAGGGGTAAAGCCCTCTTTCGACGGGTTTGAAGACCGGGGTGCCTACACGGCTGAAGTACGTGGCTTGTGGGCGATGGAAGGCGATATGATGGGGGGACCTTTTGTGATGCATGCCGTCGTCGATAGCGGAGGCAAACGTGTCGTGGTTTGTGAAGCCTTTGTATATGCCCCCGGAGAAAAGAAGCGGAACCTCCTACTCTATCCGGAGGCAGCGCTTTGGACGATGAGGCCTGCAGGATCCGACTTTAAGACCCACACCTTTGAGGAGGTCGCAAAAGACAGTGTCCCTCCCGAAAACGATTAAGCACGATTTATGTCTGATTCGCTATACAAATTAGGTCTCACGCACGGCGACTTCAACGGCGTAGGCTATGAGGTGATCCTGAAAACCCTTTCGGACGAACGGATGGGCGAGCTCTTTGTGCCGATCGTCTACGGCACCAAGCAACTTTTTGATTACTATAAGCGGCTGCTCGAAATCGAGATCCCGCTGCCTGTTCACGTGATTCGGACGCCACAGGATGCCCGACCCGGTACCGTGTCAATCATTGAGTGCGGACGGGGACGGGACGCAAGGCCAGATATCACGCCCGGTATTCCCTCTGGTGAGAGCGGGCTCTATGCCGTGCTTGCCCTCGAGAGAGCCCGTGCAGATCTTGATGCCGGTCTTCTGGATGGGGTGGTCACTGCTCCGATCCACAAAGAGACGGCACACGGGGTGACGCTCTCGGACGGTGTGGAGGTCTTTCCGGAGGGGCATACGGAGTTTTTTGCACATACTCATCCGGAGGAGAAGCCGATGATGCTCTTCACCAATCGCACCGGACTCCAAGTGGGGCTTCTGACCATACATATCCCCCTCTCCGAAGTGTCCGCTGCCGTGACACGTGAGGGTATCATCAACGCCGCCCGGAGATTGGAGCGGATCTTGAAAGTGGACTTTGCCGTAGACAAGCCCCGCATAGCCCTTCTCGGTCTTAATCCTCATGCGGGCGAAAACGGCCTTATGGGGACGGAAGAGGAGCAGATTCTGAAGCCTGCCGTGAAGGACTTATGGGAGACCGGTATGCTGTTCTTCGGACCATATCCCGCAGACGGGTTCTGGGGCAATGCAGCTTGGCAGAAGTTTGACGGGGTGCTGGCACTCTACCACGACCAAGGATTGATCCCGTTTAAGATGATGGCGATGAATGATGGGGTGAATGTCACTGCCGGTCTCTCTGTGGTCCGGACTTCGCCCGATCACGGTACGGCCTTCGATATCGCAGGGAAAGGGGTGGCAGACCCGGGATCTTTCAGAGCTGCAGTTTACCAAGCCATCGATATCATAGACAAGAGGAAAGATTATGCGGAACACACGTCGAATCCTCTTCCGCTTAACGCAGGTCATAGACGCAGAGAGGGTAGGGAGTTTGACTGATGCCCCGACTCTCCGAGCCCCAATGGAAAACAGATTTCTTCCTTTAGCGCCAACGCAAAACTAATCGGGATATGCCATGAAGTATCTGCTTATCGTAAATCCGGTCTCCGGTCCGAAAAACAATGCCGAGAAGATTGTGCCGGGCATCGTTAGTCGGATCGAAGGTGCCGGACATTCTGTGGAATCGAAGATTACCCGCAAGCCGGGCGAAGGCAACCTCTTTGCCAAAGAGGCGCTCTCCTCCGACTATGATGCGGTCATAGCTTGCGGAGGAGACGGGACGGTGAATGAAATAGCCCTCGCACTCCTCGGCTCCAAGATGCCGCTCTGCATTCTGCCCAATGGTTCCGGGAACGGTCTGGCACGCGAGCTGCGCATCCCGATGGCTCTGGATAAGGCAGTGGACGTGATGCTGCGAAACGAGACCATGCGGATCGACACCTGTACGTGCAACGGTGAACCGTTCCTGGTGACCTGCGGCATCGGGTTTGACGGCAAAGTGACGCAAAAGTTCTCCAAGACCGAGGGACGAGGTGTGGTAAACTACATCAGCGGATCGGTCTCCTCTTACCTCGATTATGTCTCCGGAGACTATACGGTAACCGTTGACGGCGTAGACCACAGTACGAAGGCCTTCTTGGTCGCCGTCGGCAATGCGTCCCAGTACGGGAATAACGCCTACATAGCCCCGACTGCAAGTATGGATGACGGGCTTCTGAACGTCACGATAATCAAGGATTTCCCCAAGGACGAGGGTGGCGCCATCGCTTTTCAGCTCTTTAGCGGAGACCTTGAGGAGAATAAGTACACGGAGCTTTACGAGGGAAAGGATATCCTGATATCCGCCTGCGAACCGATGCTGTACCACATCGACGGCGAACCGCGTGAGGCGACCAAAAAGTTGCACATTCAAGTCATACCGGACAATCTCACCGTTTGTACGGGAAGAGAGGAGGATCGGGAGAAGAACATCTTCGATTTCTTTAACGGTGTATCCTCCGCTTTCCGCAAAATAGATGACGATATCCGCTCTTTCTTTAACCCCGAATCCCCAAAATAATCGATCTGAAGATATGGAGATTAAATCTGCTGTTTTCTCCAAAAGCAGCTCCACGCTCGACGAATGTCCCAAGGACGGACGTCTCGAATTTGCGTTCATAGGACGGTCAAATGTCGGCAAGTCGTCGCTCATCAATATGCTCACGAGGCAAAAAGACCTTGCCAAGACCTCCCAAACCCCGGGCAAGACCCAACTCATCAATCACTTCCTCGTCAATGAAGAATTTTACATCGTCGACTTGCCGGGGTACGGCTATGCCAAGGTGCCGAAGAAAGTCCAGGACGACTTGGCGCGCATCATCTCCGAGTACACGCTGAGACGAGAGGAGATGGCGTGTCTCTTTATCCTAATCGACATTCGTCATGCGCCGATGGTCATCGACCTCGACTTTATTCACGATATGGGGGAGAGTGGTGTGCCTTTTGCGCTTGTCTTTACAAAGAGTGACAAGGTGTCTCCCACTGCCGCAGGGCGCAATATCGATGCCTATCTGGAAAAGCTCTCTGAGACTTGGGAGGAACTGCCGCCTTACTTCATTACTTCTTCGGAGAAAAAAGAGGGGCGGGAGGAACTCCTGGACTACATTGACGACATCATCTCCGACGATATAAAGTAGTACCTTTGGGAGTACGTCGGTGTAAAATACTGTGAATGGCGAAGAAAGGCGTGTCCTATCCCTCTGGAAAACGAGACCCGTACCGAGAAGGTCGCGAGATACAGAGTCTCCTTCCCGCGAGACATTGGGTCTCTTTCCCTTGAGATACGTACCAAAAACCGGGTCGGTGTCCCGGGCTCTTTTTGCCGCTCGCCCCACCGGTATTTCGAACCGTCTGTGTCGGACTTAAGAATATGTCCCCGAGTCTATTGGATTAGGGCGCAAAATATCCTCCAAAAACAAATATTGATATGGTCGAAAAGAATCAGTTCCTGAAGATTTTGAGCGTAGCAGGGTTTCTCTGTTTCGCCGCAGTCAGTTGTTGGGCGACGGCGGAGTCGCTTCATTTGCTCCTGCCGAGCTGGCCGGAGGTGTTTTGCTGGGCTGTGACGATCGGCTTTTTCGTCATAGCCTCCTATGGGTCGAAGCTCCTCGTCGACAGTCTCAATACCAATATATACGTCGAAAAGCGCTCCACCAAGCTCGCCATAGGGATTGTGCTGCTGATCCTTTTTTGGCTCATCTGCAGTATGCCGACGAATATGCACACGTTCTTTTACCGCTCCGGCATCAATAATATCGCGATGCAGGATGTGAGTACCACGAAAAGCTACTTGCGCCAATTGGCAGACAATACCCTCATAGAGAAAGAGAAGTCGGTCAAAATCGAAGCGCTGAAGCGAGATGTGGAGTCGGCGCTTACCGGTCTCGAAAACGAGATCGACAATATGGCCAATCCGGGTTTCGGGGATAGGGCGAAAGAACATCTCACGAAGCTCGCCAAAGCGCTCGGCGTGGATGTCATCCCCACGCTTTCCTACCAAGGAACCTCTGCAGACCAGCGCAAGTTGCTCAAAGATCAGTACCGGAAGATTGCCTATCAGCACATGAATAACCGGATCTCCGAGATACAGAGGACGACCGTCGACAATAGGGCTAAGACTTTCGTGCCTGAAGCAAAAGCCTTGGTCGCCGGACTGGACAGCATCCAGAAGCCCCTTGATGATGCCAAGGCATACGGAAAAGTAGACAACGAACTGATTGCCGAAACGGATGTCTTATTGACACGCTCTTACAGTATGATTAAGGATTACAGCGACCTCATCGACGTAAAGGAAGAAGACCGGGCAACCTATCTGGCCGAGCATCCGGTATCAAGGACGCACCGGATGCTCAGCGTGATCGATGTCTGGAAAGACCTCTTCGCGGGAAAATTCCAAGGCTTGGGCGTCGCTTACTGGATTGTCATCTCCATTTTGGTCGACGTGGCGGCTTTCGTTTTCTTCGACATCGCATTCAAAAAGGAGGATTTCTGAAGCCCTGCTGCTTGTAGGACACAAACTTAAGACCCAAAACGAGACTATGGGAATAATTAAAGACGACACGTATAACGAAAACGGATATACCGGCACCCGGACTTTTGGCTCGGAGGAGGTGGAGAAGTACACTTTCTCCGGGGCACCTGCGGCTCCCGTCGGAACCGGCTCAATACCGGGACTGAGCCTTGACGAGAAGCAGGATCCGAATAAGATCGTGGCCACCATCGACAACGAGCGTACTCCTATCGTGGTGCTTTTCGGGCCGCCCTCCTCGGGCAAGACCATGATGCTGATCCGCCTGACACGCTGGCTCAGTCAGAATGGCTACTTGGTTACCCCGGTACGCTCTTTCCGTCCCTCGAACGATCTCTACTACAAAAAGCTTTGTGACGAATTCAATCAGTTGGTGTCGACTCCGGATGCGGTGCCGTCCACTAACCTCATCAGTTTTATGCTCCTTGAGGTAACGGATCGGGCAGGACGCACGGTTTGTCAGATTCTCGAAGCCCCCGGTGAACACTACTTCAACCCCGGAGCTCCGAATGCCGAAGAGATCGAATTTCCGAGGTATATCCAAAACATCTTTTACTCCAATAACAGGAAACTCTGGCTCATCCTTACGGAGCCCGACAAGTCCAATACCGAGAACCGAATCGGGTTCGTGAAGCGGGTCGCCCTGCTCGTGAGAAACCACACGAAGAAAGCCTTGGATCGTTTCGTCATCGTGTACAATAAAGTGGATCTCTCCAATCAGGTCGTCTCGCGTGGCGAAGTCAATATCCCGGAAGCAAGAAAAGCGGTAAATAATCTGTACAAAGGACTTTTCGAACTCTTTAGAAATACCCATCCCATCACAAGCCTTTGGAGGCAGTTCGACGCGGACTTCGCCGCATTCCAGTCGGGATCTTTCCCCGTATCTGCCGACGGCACGAAAGCATACCAAAGCGGTCCGGATGAGTATCCGCGACGTCTGTGGAACACAATCCTAAAGTATTGCAGAGGATGAGTACCGACACAGGAAGAGCTGCTTCACTCACTTCCTCCCGCATCGCGGTGCACGGCACCCCGAAGGGCTTGAACATTTTCCCTCCCGGTGACGAGAGTGGGATCCTTCGGCAGTTCTACCAAAAGACGGAGTCCGACTTGGACGAACTGATGCGCGTGGAGCTTGCACAAAATCATCAGGGTTCGTGGGAGTGCGTCTATACATTCCTCCGCTTTAATCTCCTCGACTTCACCGGGCGCCCCGGCAGTTACCTGGGGCTTTCGGTCTTTACCAATAAGTACTACGGGGATTTGAGCGGGATGTATGACCTTCTGAAGATGCTGTTTAGAAAGTACTTTGTGGGCGAGCTCATTTCGGCGGATGGACGGAAGTTCGAGATTCCCGATTTCGGAAATAAGTCGGAGCTCTTCCATAAGCTGGAGGCGGCTTTCGATGCGGGAGTGGATGCCCGTTCGTTCAGAGCGATAGACACGGCAAACCCGGGGCATAACGTCGGGAATAAAGCCTCTTTCCACAGGGACGAGGTGAGTGCATCCTTGGCGATGGAGGTCGTTTTCTCGGGTGGCGTGGTCGAAGTGAACACCGCCACTCCGCTTGGCAGGGAAAGAGAAACCCTGTCCAAGCTTCAGTCGATCAGGGATATGTACAAGGAAGAGACGGACAAGATGCACGCCGCGCACACGGACGAGCTAAGGCAACTCAGGGAAACGCTCGATCGGGAGATTGAGCATAGGGACAGAACCATCGTGGAGCTGGGCAGGGAGAAAGCATCCCTTCAGACCTCCCTCGACTCTTTGACGCAAAAGCTCGGGGACGTGCAGTCCAAGCTCAAGGAAACGGCCGCGCTATTGGACTCGGACGGGAAGTCCGGTGATGCGGTCACGGGGCAGCTTGCCCCGAAGACGGCCGGGGGGAGCAAGTCCGGGAGGACGTCCCTTTGGACGTTGATTTACCGGGTTCTTGTGTTGCTCTTGCTTATCTCTGTGCTGTATCTGATTATTCCCATGGCATCGCAAGGCTCCGAATCTTCTCTCCGTCCCGTGACCTCCACGGGAGGCGCTTCTCATCCCGATTGAGATATGATTAACGGGACCTTGGGCTTCTGCAGGGTAGGGGAGGAGGTTCGGGAGACGATTCCGGGGCGGTTCTCGGAGGAACTCTTCACCGCACTTGGTGCGTACCTCCCGTGGGATCGGATGTCCCTGGTCCTTCACAGAGCCGACCGGTTCGTTTACCACATTCTTGCTTGTCCGGACGGTACGGGCAAGGGTTTCTTCGGCATCTTTTACCTGCTTAACGGGCTTTGTCTGGCCCGCCCGGGAGATTTCTTGAAGAGGGCTCTGGTTTTGGTGGACAGGCTCTCGTACGGGGCGCGTGAGGTCTCGGACTTCAGGGCTTTGTTTGAGAAATCGGCTTCTCCGGTATTTCGGGAGAAAATGCTCTCACTGAGGGGCGACTTCGAGTCTGAGGGGGAAAATTGGGCGGCTGAGCCTTTGGAGACTTTCGATTACGGTTCCGGACGCGGTGACGTCCTCGTCCTGCCGGTCGACCAAATCGATGCCCCCGGGCTGTTGTCTCACCTCCAAAGCGAATTGCAGAAACACCGTTTCGTAATGTTCCCGCTCGAAGCGCCTGCCGCAGTCCCGGAGGCCATACCCGAAGTATCCTATGCCCCACGGGAGGACTTCTCCTCCGTCCGGTCTCAAGAAGAGAAACCGCCGGAGCGAAAGAGTGCGCTCGGGTATTTCCTGTCGTGCTATACCTCCAAGTTCCTGGACTTTAGGGGAAAAGCTTCGCGGAAAGAAGTGTGGAGCTTCCTCATTCTTACCACAGCGGTCTACTTCGCCCTCCAATACTATCCCAATTACGGCGCGAAACTCTCTCCCCGAATGCGGGACGCTCTAATCATCGGGATTAACGCTTTCGTCGGTCTGTCGGCCCTCTTTCCTTTAATCGGTGTCTTGGTGCGGAGGCTTCACGACTTGAGACTCTCGGGGTGGTTGCTTTTTATTCTGGCCGTATTGCCTGCCGTAGGCTACAGCCTCAAGTATTTCGGCAAAATACCGATGGTTCTTGGTGTGCTTATTTCTGCCGCCTTCGCCATCGTCCTAGTGGCCCGGATCCTCTTTTCAAAAGGAGAACTCTGACGTCGGCCCGGGGCGGCACCCGCCCCTTCTCGATGCTTATCTTGCCCGGTGTATCCGAATAGGACGACCTATTCGGTCAAATAGGACGACCTATTCGGGCAAATAGGACGACATATTCGGGCGAAAAGGACGACCTATTCGGGCAAATAGGACGACCTATTCCGAGAAATAGGTCGAGGGTCTCGGACGAAAAGGTCGAGGGTCTCGGGCAAAAGGGTCGAGGGTTTCCGTCGAAAAGGTCGAGGGTTTTCGGAGAAAAGGTCGAGGGTCTCTGGCGAAAGGGTCGACCTATTCCCGGAAATTAGTCGACTGTTCCGAAAAATTAGTCGACTAAATCCCGGAAATTAGTCGACTAATCCGGAAAATTAGTCGACTAATTCGGACGAATAGGACGAGGGTCTCGGACGGGAGACGCGTGTCAGCTGATCCGGATCCAGTCTTTTTCGCCGGCCATCATTTCCGAGAGACAGTTCCTGAGGATGGCGTTCTTGGGGAGGGACAGCGACGGGTCTTCCGATAGGATCCGATCCGTGAGGTGGACGACGAAGTGGACGATTTGGGCATCTTCGGAGAGGGATGCCGGTTTGAGTCCCAAGCCTTCGCCCGATTGGGCAGTGCCTTCCATATCCCCGTAGCCACGGAGCTTGAGGAGCCGGGCGAGTAGGGGAAGAGCGAAGAAGGAGGATTTCCCCGAATAGAGAAATCCTCCTTCTTTCTGCTTAAACGAATCTTGCTCCTTAGCTACGGGTCTTTCCTTTCACATCCCATCCGGCAAGACCGCCCAGGTAATTCTGGAAAGAATGCCCCCCCTCGGGCAGTTTCTCCACTTCGGTCTCCAGTTGCTTTGCGACCTCCAAGTCGTAAGCCGGTCCCTCCACATCTCGGATGACGCCCATCGCGAGCGGGAGATTGTCGTCCGTCTCGTGCATCATTGCGAGCATTGAGTGGAGGACAGGGGACTGGGTATGGGCATCGTGGACGAGTACATCGTCCAGCGTGTAACCGTCTTCTCCTATCGTGATGCTCTTCAGGGTCAACCCGTCGAGGACGAGACCCTTATTCTTGTCTTTGCCATAGACCATCTTTTCACCATGTCGGAGGATGATGGTTTTGTCGGCGCGAACCTCGCGATCGGAGTAGACTTTGTGGATGCCGTTATTGAAAATGACACAGTTCGTCATCGCTTCGACGACGGAAGTCCCACGGTGATTGTGGGCTGCGACCATACACTCTTTGAGCAGTTCCATCTCAACCTCAAGACTGCGTGCGAAGAAAGTACCCCGTGCACCGAAGACGAGTTCGCCGGGAATAAACGGATCTTCCACCGTGCCGAAAGGCGAGCTCTTGGACTTGAAGCCCCTGGGACTCGTCGGCGAATACTGCCCCTTCGTGAGGCCGTAGATGCGGTTATTGAAGAGGACGAGATTGAGATCGACATTCCTACGGATGAGGTGAATGAAGTGGTTCCCTCCAATCGCAAGCGAGTCACCGTCACCACTCATTATCCAGACAGAGAGATTGGGATTGGCTACTTTTACACCCGTGGCGATGGCTGCAGCACGTCCGTGGATCGTGTGCATACCATAGGTATTCATATAGTACGGTAGGCGGGAAGAGCACCCGATACCGGAGATGACGGCAATATCCTCGGGTGCCACTCCGATTTCGGCCATCGCTTTTTGGAGGCTGGAGAGGACTGCGTAGTCTCCACAGCCCGGACACCACTTGACGGGAGAGCCGTTGGAAAAATCTTTGGCGACAAACGTCCTGTCTTCCGCTACCGCGGGACCTTCTGCTTTTGTGTATTGATTGTGAAGTTTCATAATGTCTTCCTATCTATTTTGAGACGTCCGTGATAGCGTCAGAGGTTATTGATGATGTCCATTACATCCTTTACGATGCGGGAGACTTTGAAAGGCTGACCTTCGATCTTATTGATTCTGTGGGTCGTGATGCCCGGGATCTTGGCAGTGAGGTAATCGGCAAACATACCGAGGTTTTGCTCCACAACGACGATTTTCTTGTATTTTCTTAGGACTTCGGCTGTGTTTTTGGGCAAAGGGTTGATGTATTTGAATTGGACTAATGCAATCTTCTGATCCAATTTCTTGAGTTCGTACAGTGCGGACTGATTGTGTCCGTAGGTACTGCCCCAGCCTACGAGGAGGGTCTCTGAGTCGGCGTTTCCTTCGACGACCAAATCGGGGATGTCGTTCACTACATTCTTGACCTTTTGGTCCCGGAGATGTACCATCCTGTCGTGTACCACGGGATTGGTGGAGATTGCACCCGTTTCGCCGTCTTTCTCGAGTCCTCCCAGACGGTGCATATAGCCCGGCGTACCCGGCGTAGCCCAGTAACGCACCAAGGTCTTCGGGTCTCGGAAGTAAGGAGACCACTTTTTCTCGGTATCCCTGTAGTATTCGGAGACATAACGCGGACGAATGGGCGGATAAGCGGAGAGATCGGGTATTCTCCAGACGGAAGCTCCGTTGGCAATGTAAGCATCTGTAAGGAGGATTACGGGTGTCATATGCTCCAAAGCGATTTTGGCGGCCTGGTAGGCGGCATCGAAGCAGTCAGTAGGCGTGAGTGCCGCCATTACGACGATTGGAGATTCCCCATTTCGTCCATAAAGAGCTTGGAAGAGATCCGACTGCTCGGCTTTGGTGGGCATCCCGGTGGAGGGACCCGAACGCATCACATCAATTACGACCAGAGGAAGCTCGGTCATCACCGCAAGGCCGATGCCTTCGCTCTTGAGCGCAAGACCGGGACCGGATGTGGAAGTCACGGCAAGGTCGCCCGCAAAGGAGGCTCCGATGGCGCTGCATATCCCCGCTATTTCGTCTTCGGCCTGGACGGTCTTCACGCCGTAGGCTTTCATCTTGGAGAGTTCGTGAAGGATGTCGGTCGCGGGCGTGATGGGATAGCTTCCGAGATAGAGCTCAAGTCCTGCCGCTTCAGCGGCTGCCACGAGACCGAGGCTTGTGGCTTTATTGCCGTTGATCTCTGCGTAGCGTCCGTCGATTTGATCCTGCCCGTCGATGCGGTAGGTCGTGACCTGGAGGTGGGTATTATGACCGTAATTGTACCCGTCGGTGAGGACTTTGAGGTTCGCGCGAAGGATCTGCTCCTTCTTCCCGAACTTCTTGGTGATCTGCTCCTCAGCGGGCGTGATGTCTTTCTCGAAGAGCCAGAGAATGAGACCGAGTGCAAACATATTTTTGCTCCGATCCATCTCCTTCACGTCCAATCCCGAGTCTTTGAGGCTGTCTTTGACCATTGTGGTCAGTGGCACAGGCACCACTTCCACGTGTTCGAGACCGAGTTCCAAAAACGGATTATCCGTAGTGAACATCCCTTTTGCGAGGTCTTTTTCCGTAAAAGAGTCGTCGTCGATGATGATAATGGCATTCTCTTTGATCGCCGGCTTGCTCACTTTGAGTGCGGCGGGGTTCATGGCCACGAGTACGTCGGCCAAATCACCCGGCGTACGGACGTGTTCGGTACCGATTTGGACCTGGAATCCCGACACGCCTCCGAGACTGCCTCTGGGTGCGCGCACTTCCGCGGGATAGTCCGGAAACGTGGATATCTCATTGCCGAGGATGGCAGACACTTGGGAAAAAAGAGATCCGGTCAACTGCATCCCGTCTCCGGAGTCTCCGGCAAATCGGATGACAACACGGTCAATTGCCTTAGAGGTATGGTTTTCGCCCATAATTTTTTTGAAAGAGTAGTAGGCTATGGTTATTGTATATGTTCTGTCTGTAGGGAGTGCCCGATCTCTCTTAAGACCAAATGGTTGAAAATAAGTCGTTAATGAGTTCGCTTAAAAACCG
>SFHG01000036.1 GCA_004555765.1 Bacteroidales bacterium | reverse complement strand
CCATGAGGGGCAATTACAACCGAGGCATCTACACCACAGCGTACCTCAATACCCATATCGAACTCTCCGTCATCCGCCAAATGTATGAGGAATACTTCAAAGACAAGCCTTTTGTAAAGATCGTGGACGAGTATCCCGATGTCAGAGACACCGTGAATACCAACGCTCTCCTCATTCACGTCAGCAAGCACGCTGACCGTCTGCTCATCGTCTCCACGATGGATAACTTGATGAAAGGAGCCGCGGGAAACGCGATACAGATAATGAACTTGATGTTCGGGCTTGTCGAGACCACAGGGCTTCAGATAAAGCCCTCTGTCTTCTGACGGATTGATTTTGGTCTGTACGAGGAGATCTTCTCGGTCTGTATCTCGAAGTAACTTTGCTCCGTAGGCTTTTTCTTTCTTGGTACGTACCAAATTTTCCCCTTGTACTTACCTTAGGGTAGTGTCCTCCCTTGCTCTTCTGAGAGAAAGTGCGATGGGAACTTAGAAAGCGCTAACCGAAAAAGCTGTACCTTTGCACCGGGAAGCGACTTTCCCGACGAACTCTTTTTGCTTGACTAAATGACACTGAACGACATCCCCACCCCTGCGTATGTCCTCGAAGAGCATCTTTTGAGGCAAAATCTCTCCCTCATCCGCTACGTCGCCGATGAGGCAGGAGTGGAAATCATAATGGCATTCAAGGCCTTCGCGCTTTGGAAAAGCTTCCCCATTGTACGCGAATACATCTCGGGATGCACCGCCAGCTCGCTCTCGGAAGCCGAAATGGGCAATACGTACATGCAAACCCTCACGCACACTTACGCCCCCGTGTACAAACCGACGGAATTTGGTGCGCTAATGGAGCGAAGCAGCCACATCACGTTCAACACCCTGTCGCAATTCGAGCGTTTTTACCCGGAAGTCAAGTCCTACAACGGACACGACATATCGTGCGGACTGAGGATAAACCCCGAGTACGGAGAAGTGGAGACGGATCTCTACAACCCCGCCTCTCCTGCTTCGCGGCTGGGTGTACCTGTCTCGAAACTTCCGCCTCGCCTTCCGGAAGGAATCGAAGGCTTGCATTTCCACACCCTTTGTGAGAACGACTCACACACGTTGGAGCGGACGCTGGCTGTCGTGGAAGAAAGGTTTGGCAAGTACCTCGATCAAGTAAAATGGCTCAATATGGGTGGCGGTCACTTGATGACGAGCAAGGACTACGACACCGGTCACCTCATAGCCCTCTTGAGGGCTTTCCGAGAGCGCCACCCGAACCTCCGCATCATTATGGAACCCGGGGCGGCTTTTGTATGGCAGACGGGGGTTCTTGTGACGGAAATATTGGACATTGTGGAGAATGGAGGCATCAGTACCTTGATGATGGATGCTTCTTTCACCTGCCACATGCCGGATACACTCGAGATGCCGTATCAGCCCCGCATCAGAAACGCCAAAAGCACGCCCGAGGCTGCCTATACCCACGGGTACAGAGTGGGCGGCAACAGTTGCCTGAGCGGAGACTTTATCGGAGACTGGTTTTTCAAAGAAGAGGAGCAGATCGGAGATCGACTTATCTTTGAAGATATGATACACTATACCACCGTCAAGACGACTATGTTCAACGGTGTCACACACCCTTCTATATGGATGCACTGCACAGACGACTCTTGGGTATGCTTCAGGGAATACACCCCTAAGGATTACCTTGATCGGATGTGCTAAAATAGAACAGACTATGGCCTTTTTCGGACTATTCTCCAAGGATAAAAAAGAGACACTTGATAAGGGGCTCGAGAAAACGAAGACCTCTTTTTTCGACAAGATATCCCGCGCCGTGGCGGGCAAAAGCACAGTGGATGACGACGTACTCGATGACCTCGAAGAGACACTCGTCTCAAGCGATGTGGGCGTGGAGACCACGCTCAAGATCATCAGGAGGATCGAAGAACGCGTCGCACGCGACAAATACGTCGGCACCACAGAGTTGAATGCGATCTTGAGAGACGAGATCGCCTCGCTGCTCGCCGAGAATGAAGACCAAAATGCCACTGACCCAGGACTGCTCCCGGACGAGCATAAGCCCTACGTCATTATGGTAGTGGGGGTGAACGG
Organism: Bacteroidales bacterium; assembly: GCA_004555765.1. GTDB lineage: Bacteria > Bacteroidota > Bacteroidia > Bacteroidales > Porphyromonadaceae > Porphyromonas_A. The sequence goes on along the minus strand of SFHG01000036.1, from coordinate 13,728 downwards.
CGTGGGAAAAACGACCACGATCGGCAAACTGGCCTATCAATTCAAAGATCAAGGACTGAAAGTAGTCCTCGGTGCGGCCGACACATTCAGAGCCGCCGCCGTGGATCAGCTCCAAATCTGGGGCGATCGTGTCGGCGTGCCGGTCATCAAGCAGGCGATGGGCTCAGACCCTGCCTCCGTGGCTTTTGACACCGTACAGAGCGCCAAAGCCCAAGGTGCCGACGTGGTCATCATCGACACGGCTGGGCGTCTCCACAATAAGGTGGGTCTGATGAACGAGCTTACGAAGATCAAGAACGTAATGAAGAAGGTGCATCCCGAAGCGCCACAGGAGGTTCTTCTCGTCTTGGACGGAAGCACAGGGATGAATGCCTTTGAGCAAGCCAAGCAGTTTGTACAGGCCACGGAAGTCAACGCACTCGCCATTACGAAGCTCGACGGCACGGCCAAAGGCGGTGTGGTGATCGGTATCTCGGACCAATTCCGAATACCCGTCAAGTACATCGGACTGGGCGAAAAAATGACCGACCTTCAGCTCTTCGACAAAAAAGAATTCGTATCTTCTCTCTTCTCTCACAAGTAATCTCACCTGCTCCTTAACCAGATGCGAAAAAATAAAGTAGACGTAATCACGATGGGGTGCGCTAAGAACCTCGTCGACTCGGAGACTCTGATGCGGCTCTTCGAGCAGAGCGGGTACACGGTGGAGCACGACCCTGTGAAAGCCGACGGGGAGATCGTGGTCGTAAATACTTGCGGCTTCATAGAGAGCGCTCGGGAAGAGTCCGTAAATATGATCCTTGAGACGGTGCAAGCCAAGAGCCGGGGTGAAGTCGGAAAGGTCTTCGTGATGGGATGCCTTTCGGAGCGGTATATGGGCGAACTCAAGCAGGAGATACCGGAAGTGGACGGCTTCTACGGCAAGTTTGATTGGAAGAATCTGATAGCCGACCTCGGCAAAGCCTACCATACCGTCCCGGCAGACCTAAGGACTCTCACGACCCCCGCGCACTATGCTTTCGTGAAGATCGCAGAGGGCTGCAATCGGGGCTGTGCCTATTGCTCTATCCCCATTATGACGGGGCGGTATAAATCCCGACCTGAAGCAGAGATCGTCGAAGAAGTCCGAGGCTTGGCGGGAAAAGGAGTGAAGGAGCTTCAGCTTATCGCCCAAGACCTCACTTACTATGGCATTGACACCGGCGGAAAAGCCGCCCTACCCGCTCTCGTCCGTGCGCTCTGTAAAATCGACGGCATTGAGTGGATACGTCTTCATTACGCCTATCCGACCCACTTCCCGCTCGAACTCATAGAGGTCATCAGGGAGGAACCCAAAGTCTGCAAATACCTCGACATCGCCCTCCAGCATTCGAGCGATCGGATGCTGAAGAAGATGCGGAGGCATATCACCAAGTCCGAACAGACAGATCTTCTCCGAAAGTTGAGAGAAGGCATCCCGGGTCTTGCGATCCGGACCACGCTTATGGTGGGACACCCCGGAGAAACAGACGAAGACTTTGAGGATCTGCTGGATTTTGTCGAAGAGCAAAGATTTGACCGAATGGGTGCGTTTATGTACTCTCACGAAGAAAGCACCTACGATTTTCTCCACTATGAAGACGATATTCCACGGAAGGTGAAGCAAGAAAGGCTCGGCCGTCTCATGCAGCTGCAGGAAACCATCGCCTTGGAGCGATCGAGTGCTTTCGTAGGCGACACGGAGAAGGTCATCATAGACCGTGAAGACGGAGACTACTTCATTGGTCGGACCCAATTCGACTCTCCTGACGTAGACCCCGAAGTCCTCATCCCGATGTCGCTCTATCCGGAGCTCAAAATAGGGGAATTTTATGACTTGGAAATAACGGACACCGTCGGTTACGACCTCATTGGTAAGCCTGTATTATGACGACCTCTGGAGAAGACATCACGGGATTAGTCCGCCAACGGGTAATCGGACGTTTGACCGACAGGGAAAGCGTCACTTTTCCGCTCATAGGCACCTTTACCCCGATTCTGAATCGGGAATACGTTCTTGAGAGAGAAGCGGACGGCTATGAACTCTGCCCTCCGTCCGTTTCCCTTGCATTTCGTGCAGATCCGTTTCTCCTGGATGCTTCCCGATATATCTTATTCGACTTCAGCGCTCCGCACAGTATCGTGCCGGGAGAACTGGTGCGCGATACGGCCGACTTTTTCGATCAGGACGAAAGGGTGGTTTCCGAATCCCTATATGAAGAGTTATCGACCTTCCTGACACAACTTTTCAGGGGCAGGAGGGTGGCTCTTTTGGGGTTAGGCGATTTCTTCGTCACAGAAGACTCGGGGCGGTTGCTGACCCTTAATTTCGAGCCTTCGAAAGACTTGACCGACAGCCTCAACCATCCTTTCTCTGTCTATTCGCCCATCTCGATCCCGGGCAGTGCCGTCCCGGAAGGCATCGAAGTCCTAAGCTCCGTACCCTCCGAGTACAGACAGCGATTTGCAATCGTAGAAAAGGAGAAAAACGCCCCGGCTCTTTCCCCTGATACAGATGCGCCCTTACCCATCGTCTCCGAGAGTCCGGACACGTCTTCCGAGGAAGAGAGACACACGGAAAAATTTGGTACAGACCAAAAAGAAATCGCCGCACAGGCCAAAAGAGAAATCTCACACGGGCCCAAAAAGAAGCGTCGGTACTACCTACCTTACGGTCTTGGTCTCGTCGCCGTTTTAGCGGTTGCCCTGTACCTCCTTTTTCCGAAAGAAGCATCTGCCCCTATCCCCGAAGTGGTGCAAAAGGACACCGTTCCCGCTATAGTCTATGTGGAACCGGTGGAAGCCGCGCCTGTCGCTCTGCCAAAAGACACGATAAGCCCGGGCGAGACTTTGGTCAAACTCGCACGGAGGTACTATGGTCTGAAAGAATACTGGGTCTACCTCTACCTGCACAATAAGGACTTGATTCGTAATCCGGATAACGTCCCTGTCGGGACAATACTCGAGATCCCGGATCTCAAAGTTTTCGACCTCAAAGAAGATCGGGAGGCAGCTGTCCGGGAAGCCAATGACTGGGCTTACCTCATCCAGACCGGCAAGTACACCGATTACGCGGCACAGCGTCCCGACTTGCCCTCCAATCGCCAAAATATACACCAATGACGCTTCCGAATACCGAGACCTACAAAAGTCTGTCCATCCAGGATTTCGACTATCCCCTCCCCGACGATCGCATCGCCAAATACCCCCTCAAGGAACGGGATCACTCCAAGCTACTCCATTACGACGGGGGAGCGATAAGCGAAGCTCATTTCTATGACCTCCCCGATCTACTCCCCAAGGATGCACTCCTTGTGATTAACGACACACGGGTTATACGTGCACGCCTTATTTTTCACAGACCCACTGGAGGTCGCGTGGAGGTCTTCTGCCTCGACCCCGCCGACCCGTCGCTCTACGAGCTTTCACTTTCAGCAAAAAACACGTGCGTCTGGCACTGTCTGGTAGGCAACTCCAAGAAATGGAAAGAGGGAGCCCTGACCATCGAAATGCCGGACGGACGGACGTTTTCCGCAGAACGGGTTGACGTAGAAAACGGTTTGGTTCGTTTTTCTTGGACTGGAGAGACCGCTTTCGGCGAAATGCTCGAACAGCTTGGCGAGCTGCCCATCCCCCCCTACCTTAATCGCGACACCGAGGAGAGCGATCTCACCACTTACCAGACCGTCTATGCCGTACAAGAGGGTTCTGTGGCGGCTCCGACTGCAGGTCTGCACTTCACGGAAGAGGTTCTCCGAAAGCTCCGTGACAAGGGAATACGCATCGCTAAGCTGACCCTGCACGTCGGAGCAGGCACATTCTTGCCGGTAAAGGGGCAGACCATGGGTGAACATAAGATGCACAGCGAAGTAATCCGCGTCACTCGGGAGACTCTGAAAGCCATCTTTGAGCAAAAAAAATCGGGGCACCCGATTGTGGCTGTCGGCACCACCTCCACACGTACACTTGAGAGCCTGTATTATATGGGCGTCAATGTCCTCCTCGGGAATCCCAAACCCTATCACGTCGAGCAGTGGGATCCGTATGGAGAGAAGTTTGGACGTATCACTACGCTGGAAGCTTTGGCGGCGCTACAGGCAGAAGAGGTATTGGGCGAAACCCGTTTGCTCATCGAGCCGGGCTTCACGTACCGATTGGTCGACAAGCTCATTACGAACTTCCACCAGCCGCACTCCACCCTGTTACTCCTCATCGCGGCGTTCATAGGAGAGGACTGGAAAAGAGTGTACGACTACGCACTCTCACACGACTTCCGATTCCTTTCATACGGAGATAGTTCCCTCTTAGAGCCGGCGAAATAGATGACGGATCACAGAGCGCTCAACCTCCGGCTCCTCAAGCTCGCCATCCCAAATATACTGACCAACATCACGATCCCGCTCCTCGGAATCGTGGATCTCGGTCTGTCCGGTCACCTCTCTGATCCGACTGTCGTGGGAGGTGTGGCCATAGCCACGACGCTCTTTAACCTGCTCTACTGGAATTTTTCATTCCTAAGGATGGGTTCTACCGGGCTGACTGCCCAAGCAAGGGGAACAGGAGACAAAAAGGCCATCGGACGGACACTCGGACAATCCCTACTCCTTTCTGTGGCATTCGGGACATTGATTCTCCTCCTCCAAAGTCCCATAAAGACGTTTTTACTCGGACTGCTGCACCCGGATCCTGCGCTATCGGATTACGCAGGAGCGTACTACGACATCGTGATCTGGAGCGCCCCGGCCATGCTCTTCATCTACGCGCTCAACGGTTGGATCATCGGCTTGGAAAACACGTGGTGGCCGATGGTCGTATCCATTACGACGAATGTGGTCAATATCGCGCTCTCCTCTTACCTGGTTCTTGCCCGGGGTATGGGCATCGAAGGCATCGCGACAGGGACCTTGGTAGCACAATGGCTGGGTGCGGGAGGTCTTTTCTTTGGAGCTTGGAGATTTTACCTGCAGGGGCGCAAGGAGGCGATACCGTTACCCGGACGCCTGGATGAACTCACTTCGGGACTCGGCAGATACTTCCATACAAACGCGCACATCTTCCTCAGGACACTCACGCTGGCCTGTGTCTCTTTTTATTTTACCTATGCGGGAACACAGATGGGAGCCCTTACACTCGCAGGTAACGCACTACTCTACCAGTTTTTCTCGGTCTTTAGTTATTTCATCGACGGCTTCGCCAATGCCGCCGAGGCGGTCGTGGGATACTCCTATGGCAAGCGTGATCGCTCTATGTTGAAGCTCAGCATACGCACACTCATCCTCTGGGGAGCGACTTTGGCTTCCGTTGTGTCCGTGGCATACTTCTTTTGGGGCAAAAGTTTCCTTTTCCTCCTCACGGATCAGACCGACATCCGCACCGTGGCAATGATCTACATCAAATGGATTTGGCTTCTGCCTCTTGCCGGATTCCTCTCCTTCCTGATGGATGGCATCTACATCGGACTGACTGCGACGAAAGAGATGTTTTACACTATGCTACTGGCGGCTGTCGCGTTTCTTATCCTCTTCAGGACACTTCCTTTCCCGGATCCTAATGATGCACTCTGGTGCGCCTTCATTACTTATCTGGTCATCCGTGGCATCGCGCTTTCCCTGCTTCTTCCGAAATACCTCGCCCAACGGTACTATATCGGCATCGGATCGACACTTCGGGACAAAGAATCGTACATACGGGGGCTTCTTCGGGTCGAATTTGGGAGGAGGAAATTGCGTCTCTCGTCTTTTTACACGACCGAGGAGGACGGAAAAGGTGAGATGATTTACCTCAATTCCGTTGCCGAACTTCGGGACAACAGTTCCCCTGAGACGCTCACTCTGCGACTGAAAGAATTGGAGAAAAAAGCAGGTCGCAGACCGAAAGAAGAGACCAAAGAGGTGGCACTCGATCTCGACCTCGTCGTGTGCGATGACCGGATTTTGCGCCCCAAAGACTTCGGAAAGGACTATTTCAGAATCGGATATCTGGAGTTACAACAGTGATCCGGAGATGCCGAAAAAGACTTTATTTCTTGTACAGACCGAGACGGGAAAAAGGTACAGGCCAAAGATAGGGTCCGGGTACGACCGGAAAAACTTTTTTGGCCCGTACCTCTTTAGCACCGCGTCCGGTTCACCCGAATAATTCAGCCCAAGATTTAGTAAATTTGTAGGAGAGAGGGGTACTATGGATTTCTATCCTATCTCCCCCTCTGAAAATCAAGACAAATACGACACCGAAATATAAATGCAACATACGACCGAACACACCCATTGCCGTTTTTGCCGACACAGCGGAGTATGTGCCACTTGTGGCGCTTTCGGGGGTGGCAAGCTCGACACTTTCGATTACTTGAATGACATTCCTCCTGTAGCCGGAGACGAAGAGGAATGGGTGGAAGTCCACTTCAAGAACACACGGAAAGGCTTCTACCTCAATTCTCTCGGACTTGACCTCGCCAAAGGCGATCTCGTGGCTGTGGAGGCCACTCCGGGTCACGATATCGGTACCGTGTCCATGACGGGGAAACTCGTACGGATCCAGATGCGCAAAAACGGTTTCTTCCCCGGGAAAAGCACCCCGCTCAAGATCTTCCGCATCGCCAAGACAAATGACCTCGAAAGATTCGAGGAGTCCAAATCCCGAGAAGAGGAGACAATGATACGCTCCCGCCAAATCGCCAAAGAACTCGGGCTGAATATGAAGATCGGAGACGTGGAGTACCAAGGCGACGGGCTGAAAGCCATATTCTACTACATTGCCGATCAGCGTGTGGACTTCCGGCAGCTCATCAAACGACTTGCAGAAGCCTTCCATGTCCGTATCGAGATGAGACAGATCGGCGCACGTCAGGAAGCCGGACGCATCGGAGGTCTCGGACCGTGCGGACGCGAACTCTGCTGCTCAGGGTGGATGACGCGCTTTATGAGCGTAGGTACGAACGTAGCCCGGATTCAAGACCTTTCCATGAACCCGCAAAAACTCGCCGGACAGTGCGCCAAACTCAAATGCTGCCTCAATTACGAAGTTGATGCCTACGAAGAGGCGCAAAAGAAACTTCCCCCGAAAGATGCCGTCCTCAAGACTTCGGAAGGCGACTACCGCCTTTTCAAAGCGGATCCCTTGGCCCAACTTCTCACTTACTCGGCGCTGAACCGCAAGCGCGGACAAGAGGACTTCCGCATCATTACTTCCGAAAGAGCTTTCCGAATCATCGAGATGAATGCGGCAGGAAAAGTTCCGTTCGACCTATTAAACGACGAAAAAGACAGCTCGTCCAAGCGGTCGCAAGGATCGGCAAAGGACATTCTTTTGGAAGAAAGTCTCACCCGCTTCGATCCCCCCAAGAGCGAGAGTGGCAATAGAGGGAGAAACAGAAACAGCAAAGGAAGTGGCGGAAAGAAGCGCCGTAAGAGCGGGAATGACGCCTCAGGAGCCAAAAGCACAGGAAATCCAAAGGAGTAAACGCATCGGGGAACCGATACCGGATTTATGAAGGTTTCGACTTTACTGACTTTTTTGGTTCTATCGGTGTATGCTTCGGGATGCGACGTATTCCGTGACGACATTGCGTACAGCCGTTTCGAGAAGGTAGAGGGTCGGATGTGGGCAGATACCGCAGAGTACTTTTTTTCGTTCCCGGTCAGAGATACCGATCAGAAGTACGAAGTGACGGGAGTGGTACGCTACGTGCCGGACTTCGGATTCAAAAACTTACCGATCGGGATTGTCTCAGAAGGAGCAGACATCTCAAACCCCCGATTTGAGACAGAGGTGAGGAACCTATCCATAGAGCAGGACGAGGCGGGTGCCGGAAGCGAACACTTCGTGGTTCGGGAGGTTCGGTTTGTGATCGAAGAGGGGAAGACTTACGACACGCCGGGGATTTACACCTATAGCTTTAGACAACTGGCAGACACAGCCCGAATCGGCGGAGTCGCGGAAGTGGGACTCGTGGTGCGCAAACTTTAGTCTTTCCCCGGAGACGGGACAAGAGAGATACAGACCGACACGAACTCCTTGCACGTACCTACACCCGGACCGCATACAGACCGAAGAGAAATCTTTGCACGTACCAAGATTTAATATAAGCATAAGGCGTAAAGAATGGGCATCATTTACCGTCAAAGTCTCAAAGGATCCATAGCCACTTTCTCGGGGGCTCTGGTCGGATTTGTCGTCACATTCTTTGTCCTCACCCGCTTCCTCTCTGCCGAAGAAATCGGACTCATACGGATCATCACGGAAGCCGCCACTCTGCTGGTCTCTTTTGCGCTCTTAGGGACTCAGACCTCGCTGATACGGTATTATCCTTTTTTCCGGACGAAGGACGGCAGCGATCGGGGATTTGCCAAAATCGCGTTTCTGATACCGTTAGCCGGGACAATCCTCTTCGGGCTTCTTTTTCTCCTATTTCGGGATCCTATCGTCAGCTACTTCTCCGGAGAGGACGGAGACAAACCGGGAGGACTGCTTTTCCGGAAGTACGCCGTCCTCGTCCTCCCGATGATGATATTTCTGACCCTCATCACGGTGGAAGAGGTCTACGCCTCCATACACCGGAGAGTAGCCGTGCCGAAGCTCATACGGGAAGTCGTCCTGCGGGTATTGCTCGGATGCTGTTATGTGCTTTTCGGGCTTAAAGTCATCGGGGATTTCCCGGGACTTATGACTTATTATGTCCTCAGCCACGGGCTGTGTGCACTTATCGGCTTCATCTACGTCCTAAAGCTCACGCCCTGTGCATGGACGGCGGGAATCGTCCTTCCTGAGAAAAGGGTTCGGAAGGACTTTCTCACCTACTCCTCTCTGACGCTTCTAAGCGCACTCGGCAGCAATGTAGCCACGCGACTGGATCTCTTTATGGTCTCTGCGGGTATGGGATTCGATTTCGGAGGCATCTTCGCCATAATGATCCTGATGGTTGCCGTCATAGAGATGCCGGGGCGCGCCCTTCTCTCCATCAGCGGACCAATGGTCTCCTCTCTTATCCACGAAGACGACCGCAAGGGACTCTCGGAGCTTTACCTGTCCGTGTCGCAGCAACAGTTGCTCATAGGCAGCATCCTTTTCCTCCTCATTTGGAACAACATCGATCTCGTATTTCGCTTTATTCCTAATGGGGCAGTCTACAGCCAAGGGAAGTGGGTCTTCCTGCTCCTCGGCATAGGCAAGCTGATCGACCTCTCATTCTCATTCGGTAACTCCATCATCCGATACTCGAAGCATTATGTGTGGAGTCTGGCGTACACCTTCCTTGTGACCATTCTCTCCATTTGGCTCAATAGCCTGCTTATTCCACGACTGGGAATGGAGGGGGCGGCAACGGCCACGGTGCTGACGTTTGTCCTCACATACACTTTTCAGCAGATCGTCCTGTGGACCAAGATGCGCCTCTCTCCGCTCCACACGGATCTCATAGTCCTTTTTGCCGTCACCCTATTGGGACTCGCTTTCGAGCATTATGTCCTCGGCCGTTATTTCTCGGAGCTTACGGTGCGGGACATACTGCTCAAAAACGTCCTTTTCGTCCTACTCCTTACCGCATTGCTGTGGAGAGTAAGACCATTCCAAGTCCTTATTTTCAAAACCAAAGAATACCTTAGCCGATTATGACCGCTTTTTGGAAAAAAGATGCCTCCGGATTCATCACACTCATACCTTACGGAGGTGTGGCGCGCCGGGTACGCACCATCGCGTCAGCCATAGATCTCTTTGCCGAAAAAACGGAGAAGAGGGTCGAGATACTTTGGTTCACCACAGACGACTTCATCGCACCTTCGGAGCGACTTTTCACACTGTCTCCCAAGTATGTCCCGGAACACATCACGATACGCGAAGCGACCATTACCGACCGCATCACCAACGACATCCCCGGGAAGAGCAACCTTTTCCTCTCTGCCCCTTTCGTCTTCGTGAAGTATGACCTCATACTGTCCCCGTCGAAAGTAACCGGATTGGTGACCGAAGGCAAGGAGTACGCTGCGGCACTTAGGGAAGTCTGCTCAAAGTACGGCGAAAGAGTGTTGATTTCCACAAACGAGACCCTGACGAAACGCGACAGTCGGATATACCGATACCTCATCCCCACCGTGGAAGTAACCGGAGTCCGTAACTCGCGAATGTCCGGATGGCACGAGAATGTGGTAGGCGTACACCTCAGTCGCTCCAACGATGCCAACAGCTACGCAGAGAGCCCAACCGAACTCTTTATCCAACGGATGCAGAAAATGATCGAACGCGATCCGACGACCTCTTTTTTCCTCGCCACGACAGACTCAGACGAAATGGAGCGGCTTCAGACCATCTTCAGAAACCGGGTTTTTGCCATCCACTCCATCAGCGAACCCGGCAGCCCGGAAAACGTCATTGAGAGCTACGGGGAGCTGCTCGCCCTGTCACACACGCGGATGATTCTCACTACTCCAAACAGCACCTTTTCGGAAGTCGCTTCGGAGATGGGACGTGTCCCGATGGAACAGCTCTCTATATTCAACCTTTCGTCCAAAAGATAACCACGAACAAGCTTCTAAACCCATACAGTCCGAAAATGTTTTCCCGGTCTGTACCATTTTCCATCCTCGGCCTGTACCATTTTCAAGCACCGGTCTGTACCTTTTTTCTTCTCTACCTCGCCACGAGAATTACCGAGTAATGGGGATTGAAAAGAATGCAGGCAGAGCGTATATTTGCGACGAACAAGATAAGTAGTAATCACCGTTGTATCCACACATCACCAACTTAGGACCGGGAGGGATATCCAACCTGCATGAGATTATCAGACCTTAGAAGCGGTGACCGTTGTACGGTCATAGCTCATCACTCCGCGGGAGCCTTTCGCAAAAGACTTCTGGAGATGGGCTTTGTCCCCGGCGAAGAAGTACTCGTGGTCCGAAGTGCCCCGCTCAAAGATCCGATCGAGTATAATCTGCTCGGCTATCACGTCACGCTCCGGAGACAAGAAGCAGACTCCATCGAGGTCAAGCTCATAGACGAGACCTCCACCCTCACCCCGCAGGAAGACTTCAGTACACTCAGTAATCTTACCGTAAAAGAGGGATTCGGCGAATCGGCCGGTCTCCTTAAGAAAAGCCCCAAAACCATCAGGGTAGCATTCGTGGGGAATCCGAATGCCGGCAAAACGTCCCTCTTCAATATGGTGAGCGGGGCACACGAACACGTGGGAAATTACACCGGGGTGACAGTAGGAGCCAAAAAGGCCTTTTACGAGCAAGACGGGTACCGCTTTGAGCTGACCGACCTCCCGGGAACCTACTCACTCTCTTCTTACAGCCCGGAAGAGACTTTCGTCCAGAGCAGTCTCTTTGGGGCACATCAGCCCGACGTGGTGCTCAATGTGGTAGATGCCACAAACCTCGAGCGGCACCTGTATCTCACCACTCAGATCGTGGAGAGCGGCTTGCCTATGGTCGTCGCACTCAATATGTGGGACGAGTTTGTGCGCGAAAAGAATGTCTTGGATCTCGAAACACTCAAGACACTCATCGGGTTGCCGATGGTTCCCACTGTAGCAAAAAAGGGAGAGGGCAAAGAGGAACTTTTCGGAGAAATCATCAAGCTTTACGAACACCGCTCCGAGACACGCCGAATAGTGGGGGTACAGTACCCGGAAGCCGTCGAAGAAGCCATCACCTTCGTGAGGGACGGGGTCGTGCAGGTGGAGAAAAGTTTCCCTCCGGCTCTGAGGAAGCTCCGCCCCAGGTTCATTGCCACTAAGTTGCTCGAAGGAGACGAAGCTTTCAGAGACATCGTGACGGAGGATATCCCCAAAGGAGACTATCTCCTCACCCGAACCAAAGCCGCGGGACGGAATTACACCAAATCCTCAGGTCTTGATCTCCAACAGAGCATCCTCGGAGGACGGTACGGTTTCGTCCGAGGTGCCCTCCAAGAGACCCTCCGCATTGGAAGTGCAGAAGACCGCGAGCGCCAACATCGCTTCGACCGCCTACTGACCGACAAAGTATGGGGGTACCCTATCTTTGTACTCATTATGTTCCTCTCTTTCCAGCTTACCTTTACGCTCGGGCAGTACCCGATGGACTGGATCGAAGCCGGCGTGGCGTGGATCGGAACACACATTTCCGCCTTGATGCCACCGGGGTCTCTGAGGGATCTCCTTGTCGACGGGATTATCTCCGGCGTGGGCGGCGTACTCGTTTTCCTCCCGAATATCGTCATACTCTACCTCTGCATCGCGCTGATGGAAGACACGGGGTACCTCTCGAGAGCCGCCTTTCTGATGGATAGGATTATGCACGGCATAGGTCTGCACGGCAAGTCTTTCATACCCCTGCTGATGGGCTTTGGGTGCAACGTCCCCGCCATAATGGCGACACGGACGATCGAGAGTCGCAACGCCCGCCTGATGACGATACTCATTACGCCATTTATGAGTTGCTCGGCTCGTTTGCCGATCTATATCCTCATCGCAGGAACCTTTTTCCCGGATAAAGCAGGGCTTATCCTCTTTGCCCTGTATATACTCGGCGTAGGTATAGCCGTGGGGAGTGCGCTCTTGATGAAACGCTATATGTTCATAGGTGAGGACACCCCGTTCGTGATGGAGCTGCCGCCTTACCGCATCCCTACCGGCATCAGCGTACTCCTTCACATGTGGGAGCGGAGCAAGCAGTACCTCACCAAAATGGGTACCACGATTCTCCTTGCTTCCATTATAATCTGGGGGCTCGGGTACTTCCCAAGGCCTACTGAAGCAGGGACGATGACGGCTTCAGAGGTGCAAGAGCAGTCCTACATCGGGCGCTTGGGTAAAGCGGTGCAGCCGGCCTTTGCGCCTCTGCACTTCGACTGGAAAATGACTGTGGCACTGCTTACAGGTACGGCTGCAAAAGAGGTCATCGTCTCCACAATCGGGGTACTGTACTCGGGCGAAGACTCCGGTGACCTCGGGCACCTCAGTATGAAGCTCAGAGAGGCCAAGCTCTCCGACGGGACACCTGCCTTCTCTACGGAAAATGCCCTCGCTTTTATGGTCTTTGCTTTGCTGTACTTCCCCTGTGTCGCCTCCGTAGTGGCAGTGAAGAGAGAGAGCGGATCCTGGAGATGGGCGCTTTTTCAAGTCGTTTATTCGACGGCTGTCGCTTGGATTATGGCCTTCCTCGTGACCCTAATCGTTTGATTTAGTTTTATGCTCCAAAATATACTCGTCGGGCTTATCTTGCTCGCGGCCCTCTTTTGGGCAGGGCGGAAGCTCTGCCTGATACTCAAAGGCAAAAGCTCTGCCTGCGACTCCTGCATCAAACCCACGTCCGGCTCTTGCTCGGAAGCAAAGTCTATTTCCAAGAAACCCCATACCCCGATAGACATTTTCTGAGAGAAGTGGGGCAAACTTTGGTACGGACCGAAAAACTTTTTTCGGTCCGTGCCGGCTTTGATCGAAGTACAGACCAAGCGCAACATTTCGGCCGTACCGGGATTAAAACGGCGTTTGGGTATGGTTTTGGTACCTTTGTACAAGGAACGAAAGTAATTTTTATCAGGAATGGGAAAGAAAAGAATAGTCGTCCTTACGGGCGCCGGCATCAGTGCAGAGAGCGGACTGAGTACATTCAGGGACGCCGACGGGCTGTGGGAAAATCATCCCGTCGCCGAAGTCGCCACCCACGAAGCCCTTGAGCGCAATCCGAAGGCAGTCTACGACTTCGCCAATATGCTCCGCCGAAATCTCCAAAA
>SFHG01000120.1 GCA_004555765.1 Bacteroidales bacterium | reverse complement strand
TTTGGTCCCATCTTGGGGTTGCGCGGAGAGTAGATGGTCGCCTTCCAAAACGCGCCCGTGTCTTCCTGCGGCATCCTCGAGATGTAGCACTGGCGGTAGTTGAGCGCACGACGCATTCCCTCGACCTCGGCATCAGCGTCCCACGTATCCTTGAAGATCTCGCCCGTCTCCTTATCAAAACCAGAGGTCAAGAAGCTGTTGATGACAAAGCCGGCCGAACCAGGCATCTGGTGGGTGCGATTGAAGACCTTTGCCTGGGAACCCACGTAGTCCTTGACCACACGCGTGTAGCCTATGGGGTTGTCGTAGATGCCAGGATGCCTCATCTGGATGAAGAGGCCGATTCGGCAAGCCAGGTACGCGTCATGAGCATGGTGGAAGTCGTTTGCCTCACGGCATTTCACAAAGCCAACGGCCTCGCGAAGGTTATGGGACATGCTCGCTTTCACGGGTACGACCTTCGTCTCTTCGTAGGCATAGCGAGCCTCGAGGAGCGACTGCGCCAGCTTGACCATCTGAGAGGTCTCCACAAGCTGGCGGGCGACAAAACCCTTCATGGCTCCCTCGGTAATGCGGGAACGCAGAAGGTTATTGAACTTCTTATCCCCAATGAGATGGGCGTCGTGCAGAACGCGCCACTCAGAGCTCATCTTTCTGCGGATGCTCTCGTCAAGCAGAAGCTCATTGGTCTTGCGCTGGTTCTCCTCGCGATACACCAGTGCCTTGTTCTCAAGGCTGTCATCCTTGATGTAGGCACGCGGAATGATGTGATCGACCTCGTAGAGACCAGCGTTGGAGAGCTGGTTGATGTCGATGGGCCTTCCGGAATACAGGCACCTACCTCGCTGCATGAAATACAAGGTCAGGCGCTCATCAAGGTCATTGGGAGAGGCTTTCTTGATTTCCTCCCAGATCCTGGGGTCGTCCTTCTTAAACGCCTCGAGAGCCTCCTTCAGTTGGTCATAGCGGCGCCTCGTGCGCTTGCCCTTGCTCTTCTCGTCCTCGTCACGCGTGACTTCGATGAAGATGTTTGAAGGTCCCCTGTTCGGCATAGTAGGCTCGATTTGCATCATCAACGGCCTTTTGGAAGCCAAGGTCCTCGTCGCGCAGGGCCTCCATCATTACCATTGTCTCTCCGCACCGGCGCGTCGAGTTGGGATTGCCCTCACGAAGAACGTCCATGATGGAAACGCTACGTCCGCTCTGAGCATCGACCCTGATGCCGCAGAGGAACCTCTTCGAGAGCCTTCCCCAGCCCGTAAGGCGCTTCTTGCAGATGGCCTTTATTTGAGCGGCGTCAAGCAGACCGCTGCCGGATGGACCGAATTCATCCTCGAGCTTCTCCTTGAGAATCGAGCGATCCTCGAAGAGCGTACTCCATAGGATGATAGTCTCTACATCCTCATAGAGCTTGGTGCCAGGAACGACGTCATCAACGTGAAGGATATCCTTTGTGAAGAACAGAAGCGATCCAAGCTTGGACTCAAGCGCGGACTCGCCCTGACCACCCTTCACACGAGGATTGTTTGCCTCACCCTGTTGCACAAGCCAATCGGCGATTTTCTTGTAGGTCACACGACGATACCTGTGGAACAAGTCACGGATGATGCCCTCGCGCTGCGCGGCGTCAAACCTGCGCCAGTCATCCCCATCATCACTCCAACGCACGCCGTTGAGCTCATTCAACACGCAGAACTCCTCGTAAAGCAGAGAGCACTTGGGGAGGGTCTTCTCGCCGGCAAGGTAGGTGCAGTCGCCCGTCATGCGCATGATGAAGTTCTCGGCGCTCTTGTTCTTGTCGATGACCTTGTCCCAGTTCCAGGGCGTGACGGTTGCGTCCTCCATGCCGGGCTTGCGCTCCGACCACTGGAAGCGCTTGTTGCCATGGGCATCTACCCTGGCGTTTCTGTCCGTGAGAGGTCCCACGTAGTAGGGAATGCGGAACGACACGAGGCTCATGATCTTCCCGGCATCGTCCTTGAGGAAGGGGTAGAACCTCCCCTGGTTCTTGATGATTGTCTCGAGCTCCTCAAGGTGCAGCTGGTAGTAGATGGCACCGTTGTCGCTGGTCTTAAGCCTACGGAGGAACTGCTGGCGCTCGAAGCGGGCCATCATGTCGATGTAGCGCTCGTCATCCTGGGCACCAGTGCCCTTGAGGAGTTTCTCGACCTCCTTCTTGAACTCGTCATAGCCCAGCTTGTGCAGGTTGTAGGCGGTGTAGCCCTGCGCCTTGTCGTAGCTGTATCGATCGGACAAATCGTTTTCGTCAAGCTCGCGATAGGTCGGACCGCGGAAGAAGGCTTTGAACTGCACCTGGTCGCAGTACTCGTG
>SFHG01000119.1 GCA_004555765.1 Bacteroidales bacterium | reverse complement strand
GTATCTTACCGGAGCGACATACAGAATGCTCTACGGAAGGACGGATTACACCAGAGAGTCATGCTTTCTAAATGAGATGGACAGGAAATACATGGACGGTGACAGAACTCAGGCAGAGAAGGACGCTGCCGGAAGCGGTCTTTACGAGGACGGCGGATATCTTGGAGGCTACAGCTTCAGCGGAAGAGTTCACGGCAGCGCCGATGGATACTCTCAGAGGAGAAGAAAGCCGTTCGACAGCCTGAGCCGGGCAAAACAGGATGTATCCTCAGGTGCCGATGATGACTTCGGCATAGGAGAGAGAATCAGGCATCCGAAATTCGGCGAGGGAATGGTAATAGATCAGGACGCAAAGACCTTGTCTGTCATGTTCGATGA
This sequence comes from Bacteroidales bacterium, assembly GCA_004555765.1. Classification (GTDB taxonomy): domain Bacteria; phylum Bacteroidota; class Bacteroidia; order Bacteroidales; family Porphyromonadaceae; genus Porphyromonas_A. The sequence goes on along the minus strand of SFHG01000119.1, from coordinate 2,334 downwards.
GGTCGGACTGAAGAAGCTCGGCAAGGGATTTGTTAAGCTTGAAAGGGTATAAAGCGAAGAATATGGATAAAAAAGAAGCGCTAAGCAGGATGGAGGAGCTTATCGAGGTTCTTAACAGAGCCTCCAAGGCTTATTACGATGATGCAAGTGAGATCATAACCAACTACGAATACGACGCCATGTACGATGAACTGGAGACTCTGGAGAAGGAACATGGCATCACGCTCGATAACAGTCCGACGGTAAATGTCGGATATACTGTCAAGTCGGAGCTTCCGAAGGTTCAGCATGAGAAGAAACTTCTGTCCCTTGACAAAACCAAGGACAGAGACGAGCTGAGGTCATGGCTCGGCGGACACGAGGGTGTTCTCTCGTGGAAGCTTGACGGACTTACAGTGTCCTTGACATATGACGGCGGAAAGCTTGTGCAGGCCGTTACGAGAGGTAACGGCTCAGAAGGTGAGCTTATCACAGATAATGCCAGAGCTTTTGTTAATGTGCCGAAGAGAATCGGCTTCGAGGACAGGCTGGTTGTCAGAGGAGAGGCCGTAATCACATACAGGGATTTCGAGCTTATCAACGAGATGATTGCTGATGCCGATGCCAAATACAAAAACCCGAGAAACCTCTGCAGCGGAAGCGTAAGACAGCTCGACAGTCGCGTGACTGCAGAAAGATCCGTAAGGTTCTATGCTTTTGCACTTATCGAGGCGGAGTCGCTTGATTCGCGTAACAGCAGAGCATATCAGATGGACTGGCTTAAGGAGCAGGGCTTCGACAGCCTTGAGGACCTCGAATATTCACGCTCGCTCGGCACGACAGCCAAGTTCCCTAAGGACTCGCTCGCGTTCAAGTGGAGGGATCAGCAGGCGGAGACTGTGCTTCGCGAGATTGAGTGGAGTCCTTCGAGAACAGGTCTTCTGAATCCTGTGGCCATATTTGATCCTGTTGAGCTTGAGGGAACAACAGTAAGCAGGGCTTCGGTTCACAACATCAACATCATGGAGGACCTTCAGCTTGGAATCGGAGACAGGATAACGGTATACAAGGCCAATATGATAATCCCGCAGCTCAGCGACAATCTGACAAGGAGCGGAAGACTTGAGATTCCTTCAGTCTGCCCGGTCTGCGGCGGCATGACGAGGGTTATAGAGGAGGATAACACCAAGACTCTTATCTGTACCAATCCTGACTGCATCGCCAAGGATGTTAAGAGATTCTCGCATTTCGTATCAAGAGATGCGATGAATATAGACGGACTGTCCGAGGCAGGCCTTCTTAAGCTGATAGGCAAAGGAATTATTAAGGAACTTCCTGACATTTATGACATCAAAGACAGGCGCGATGATGTTATAATACTAGAGGGCTTCGGTGAGAAGTCCTTTGACAAGCTGGTCAGGGCGGTCGATGCGTCGAGGAGAACTACTCCTTCAAGGCTTCTTTACAGTCTGGGCGTTCCGGGGATCGGCACTGCGAATTCTGCAATCATTGCGAGACATTGCAGGAACTCCTGGGAGATGATGCTCGGGCTCGATGAGAGTGAGCTTATGGAGATAGATGGCGTCGGCGCCGTGATGGCCGGGGATTACGTAAGGTATTTTGCACGCGAGGGAGTTCGCGTAATGCTGGATAAGCTCGTCTCTAAGCTTGAGCTTGACGAGAGCTTTGAGGAGGCGGGAACCGCACTTGCCGGAAGAACCTTCGTTATTACAGGCTCGCTTGAGCATTTCGGCAATCGAAAGGAGCTTAAGGCTGCTATCGAGGCTGAGGGAGGCAGAGTATCAGGAAGCGTAAGTGCTTCAACCGACTATCTTATTACCAATAATCCGGGCTCCGGCTCGTCTAAGAACAAGGCGGCAAGGGAGCTTGGAATTGACATAATTACCGAGGCTCAGGTCATGGAGATGCTCGGTATGTAGCTTAATCTTAAGAGGGGAGGTGTGGCGATGGAGCATACAGAGTATACAATCGAAGAGATGGACAAGGCGCTTGAAGAGACTAAGAAGCAGATATTTGAGCTTCTTGAGGAGAAGAAGTACTTCCAGTGTCGTGATGAGCTTCTAGGATGCAACGAGGTAGATATCGCAGAGATTCTGCAGGAGGTTGAGGACGAGTACGGGACGCAGAAGGCACTCATGCTGTTTAGAACCTTGCCGAAGGACACCTCTGTAGAGGTTTTTGCCAATCTCGATGTAGATGAGCAGGTTGCAATCATCAATCTGATAACGGATCCCGAGATTCAGTACATCATCGATGAGCTTGACTTCGACGACATGATCGACGTTATTGAAGAACTTCCGGCAAATATTGTAGACAAAATACTTGAGAAGACTC
>SFHG01000118.1 GCA_004555765.1 Bacteroidales bacterium | reverse complement strand
CCGTCGATGTGAACTCTTGGGCGAGATCAGCCTGTTATCCCCAGGGTAGCTTTTATCCGTTGAGCGACGGCCCTTCCATTCGGCACCGCCGGATCACTATTCCCGACTTTCGTCCCTGTTCGACTTGTCTGTCTCACAGTCAAGCACGCTTCTGCAATTGCACTCGACGATTGGTTTCCATCCAATCTGAGCGTACCTTTGGGCGCCTCCGTTACTCTTTGGGAGGCGACCGCCCCAGTCAAACTGCCCACCTGACACTCTCCCCGTACCTGTTCTCGATACCAGGTTAGAACCCCGGTCACACAAGAGTGGTATCCCAACGCCGACTCCTCGTACACTGGCGTGCACGTCTCTTTGTCTCCCACCTATCCTGTACATGTATGACCAGAATTCAATATCAGGCTGCAGTAAAGCTCCATGGGGTCAGACAGCGCCCAAATCGTTACACCTTTCGTGCGGGTCAGAACTTACCTGACAAGGAATTTCGCTACCTTAGGACCGTTATAGTTACGGCCGCCGTTCACTGGGGCTTCGGATCACTGCTTCAGATCGCTCTTAACAGATCCTCTTAACCTTCCAGCACCGGGCAGGTGTCACCCCCTATACTTCGTCTTGCGACTTCGCAGAGAGCTGTGTTTTAGTTAAACAGTCGCTTGGGCCTCTTCACTGCGGCTTAATTGCTTAAGCACTCCTTCTCGCTAACTTACGGAGTCATTTTGCCGAGTTCCTTGGCAACAGTTCTCTCGCTCACCTCGGGATTCTCTCCCTGCCCACCTGTGTCGGTTTTGGTACGGGCCGCATATGCATTGCCAGAAGCTTTTCCTGGAAGCCGTCATCATGTGCTTCGCTACTTTCCTTGGATTTCGCTTGCCTGTCACGCCCTAGCCTTGAGGTTACCGGATTTGCCTGGTAACCAGCCGCTTCGCTTCGCCCTCAATCCATTAAGAGGGTCACACTATCCGTCTCCGTCACTCCTTCGCTCCATATACGGGTGCAGGAATCTTTCGCCTCGGCCTCGCGTTAGGTCCCGACTTACCCAGGGCGGACGAACCTTCCCCTGGAATCCTTGGGCTTTCGGTGTGTAGGATTCTCACCTACATCTCGCTACTCACACCGGCATTCTCACTTCTATACAATCCACCGCTCCTCACGGTACGGCTTCTGCTCGTATACAACGCTCCCCTACCACTATAGTTTCCTACAATCCGCAGTTTCGGTATCAGGCTTAGCCCCGGTACATTTTCGGCGCAGGGTCACTCGACTAGTGAGCTGTTACGCACTCTTTAAAGGATGGCTGCTTCTGAGCCAACCTCCTAGTTGTCTGGGCATCCCCACATCCTTTTCCACTTAGCCTGTATTTTGGGACCTTAACTGGCGGTCTGGGCTGTTTCCCTCTTGACCATGGACCTTATCACTCACAGTCTGACTGCCGGACATCCTTAATGACATTCGCAGTTTGATTGTATTCAGTACCCCGGGATGGGGCCATCACACATTCAGTGCTCTACCTTCACTAAGGTTCTTTCCAACGCTAGCCCTAAAGCTATTTCGGGGAGAACCAGCTATCTCCGGGTTCGATTGGAATTTCTCCCCTAGCCACAAGTCATCCGCTAACTTTTCAACGGTAGTCGGTTCGGTCCTCCATTGAGTTTCACCTCAACTTCAACCTGCTCATGGCTAGATCACCCGGTTTCGGGTCTGCAACATCCTACTTTCGCCCTCTTAAGACTCGCTTTCGCTTCGGCTCCGGTCTTTCCTCCTTAACCTCGCAGTCTGTCGCAACTCGCCGGTTCATTCTACAAAAGGCACGCCATCACCCCTTAACGGGCTCTGACTTCTTGTAGGCATACGGTTTCAGGTTCTCTTTCACTCCGCTCCCGCGGTTCTTTTCACCTTTCCCTCACGGTACTGGTTCACTATCGCTCACTCGTTTATATTTAGCCTTGGCGGATGGTCCCGCCTGCTTCCGACAAGATTTCTCGTGTCTCGCCGTACTCAGGATCCCATTAGGCTTCGCTCGGATTTCGGTTACAGGGCTTTCACCTTCTTCGGCCGGGCTTTCGATCCCGTTCTCCTATCCTCGTTCTTGCCATCTCATGGTCCTTCAACCCCGGTCCTTCAACCGGTTTGGGCTTCTCCCCTTTCGCTCGCCGCTACTCAGGGAATCACTGTTGTTTTCTTTTCCTCCGGCTACTTAGATGTTTCAGTTCGCCGGGTACCTCTCTTGCAGGCCATGTATTCACCTGCAGATGACAGCTCATGTCTGCTGCCGGGTTCCCCCATTCGGACACCTCCGCTTCTTCGCTTCCTTACAGCTTCACGGAGCTTTTCGCAGTTTGGCGCGTCCTTCTTCAGTTTCGAGTGGCCAGGCATTCGCCGTACGCCCTTCCTTACTTAATCAGTGGTTCTCGTGTGTTTCGAGATGTTCTTTTTCAAGAACTGTTTTTTACTGTTTTCTCAGTTTATCTTACAACTTACGTTTTAGACCTTTTCTGTTATGTCTTTTCTTCTTAGTTGCTCAGTTTTCAAAGATCGATTCCTCTGAGAAGTCTATGACCTCTCAAAACTAAACAGGATCCTATACAACCTTTTCCTTCAATTTCCTCGTTTCTTCTTTCTCCTTAGAAAGGAGGTGATCCATCCCCACGTTCCCGTAGGGATACCTTGTTACGACTTAACCCCAGTCATCGGTCCTGCCTTCGACGGCTCACTCCCAAATGGGTTATGCCACCGGCTTCGGGCATTACCAACTCCCATGGTTTGACGGGCGGTGTGTACAAGGCCCGAGAACGTAT